>JAQSYD010000079.1 GCA_029256325.1 Clostridia bacterium | reverse complement strand
TAATTGGGTCCTGCGCAATGGAAATTCATGAACCCCGCCAGGTCCGGAAGGAAGCAACGGTAAGTGAACCCTTTCATGTGCCGCAGGGTTGCCTGATAGGAGCTAACTGCTTGGGTAACGCTTGTAGGAATGTGTCGAACAAAGGTGCACGGCCTTCATTTTTAAAACTTGTTGAAAAACAAGTTTTTTTATTGCAAATAATTCTTAGAATGTGTCTGAATAATACAAAAATTCACAAGAATTATAGAAATAAAGAAGGGATTAGTCGATTTATGTCAAACTATTATAGTGACTAAAACGCAAATTCTCTTTGCTTGGAGGATACAGCATTGAACAAGATGAATCTGAAATTTAGAATTTTTATATATTTTGCTATTGCTGCAATTCTGCCGTCCCTGTTATTTTGGATATTCATAGATGCTAAAATGGATATTAAGTTGGAGCTGGATTATAGAAATACAACTTATAATAGCATACAGAATCATATGAAAGATGTTGATTATTTTTTTGAGAAACAAGACAAAATAGTAAGCTCAATTGCGAAGTCTTATTCATATATAGAAAACTCAAGCGAAGGTATATCAGAATTCTTACAAAAACAAGCAGATATTAATGAGCATTTTTTAAATCTGTATGTAGTGAATACAAGAGGAGAACTGGTAACGAATACCGGACGGGTTATGAAATATACGGACTATACCCTTCATATGCCCTACCAAAGTGCAATGGAACAGCAAAAGCTGGTATGGCTCGAACCTTATACAGATGAAATCAGCAGGTTGAAAACTGTAGGACTTGCAGTTCCTTTGTACAATAAGAGCAATGAGTTGGATGGGGTCTTGGTAGCAAATCTTACATATGATTATATTACACAAGTGGTATCAAGCACAGAGCTTCTGGCTAATTCTGAAGTATATATATTAAACGGCAAGGGTGATATAAAATTCACCTTAAATAGTGATTTTACACAGGGGAGCGTGTCAGATAATAATTTTGCTTTACAGCATGTATCAGAAGAAATATTAACTCAAAAACAAGGCACTCATGATATTGATCACGAGGGAAAAAGCTGGTTATGTACTTTTTCAACAATGGATACCACAGGTTGGAAAATTGTTGTATTATACAATGCAAATAAAATTATAGAAAATGTAAGCTTGATTAATAAGGATATTTATAATTCTATAACAATATTTGGCGTAGCAGTACTAGTTTTGATTTTGATTTTATCGGTATATTTGTCCAATTCCATATCAAGACCACTGCTTAAGCTGCGTGATGGCGTACAGGAGCTGGCTCTGGGCAACTTGGATTATAGCATTTCAATACAAGGTATGGATGAGATTAAGGTAGTGGCAGATACTTTTAATCAAATGTCATACAATCTCAAAAACTCTTATAAGGATTTGTTTAACAGAACAGAAGAACTGTATGAGAAAAATGAGTATCTGCAAGAAATCAATGCGGAGCTGGAGGCTTCTTATGAACAGTTGGGAGCCACAATGGAACAGCTGAATGAGTCTGAGGAGAAATACCGCAAATTAGTTAATAATATATCGGATTTGGTAATCGTGATAAATACGGAAGCTGAAATTGTTTATGTGAACAGTTCTGTAGAGAACATCGTTGGATATCCTGAATCGCAATTGATAGGTAAAACCTTAAAAGAGATGCTAAGAGGTGATATTAACGAGGCTACCTTGAGAGCTTCCTTTGAAAATGATTATAATGAATTTCAACTTAAAATGCGAAGATTAGATGGAGAATTGCTTTATTTAGAAGGCAGTACCAGAAGAATCAAAGAGCATGGCAGAGTAGTAGGTGTACAGGCTATTGCAAGAGATATTACACAAAGAAAGCTTATGGAGGACGAACTGCATAAACGTTACAATGAGCTGCAGGCTATAAACAAAGTTACCAATGCGGTTACGGGAACCTTGGACTTGGATGAGATGCTGGATATAGTTGCAGAGCAAATAACGGCAGTATCCCAAGGCTTATGCTGTATGGTAGGTCTGCTTGAGGAGAATAATGAGTTTATTCTCAAGTCCATAAAGGGAATAAAGCTGGAGGATATGAGCACAGTAAATGTTGACGCTACAAAGAATCAAGCATTAAAGCTTATAGGAAACCAGAGATATTTTATCATAGAGCACAAAGGGGAAGAAGTACTTCCTAGTGAATATTTCAAGATGCTGCATAGGGAAGATGAATATAGGTTTACATTATTTAATCCTATTGTATCTCATGACAAGCAAATAGGACTAATCAGTACATGTTTAAAGAATAAGCCCAATCAAGAGCTGGCTGAATTGATAACCTCAATGGGAAACAACATAGCCTTGAGTATTGATAATGCGAAGGCTTATGAAAATGTAAAGAATTCATACTTAAAGACTGTGCAAAGTCTTGTAAGTACGATAGAAGCAAAGGATATGTATACCGAGAGCCATTCCTTAAGAGTGGCAAAATATGCAACCTTTATTGCAAAACAATTGGATATGGACAAAAGTGATGTGGAAGATATCTGGGTGGCAGGCGTACTGCATGATATAGGAAAAATTGGCATCAGTGATTCCATATTGAATAAGAAGGATCACTTAAACAATGAGGAATACCAATTGGTTAAGCAGCATCCGACTATAGCTTATAAAATAATCTCTAACGTTGGACTCAATCAAGGCATTATGAGAGCAGTGAAGCATCACCATGAAAGATATGATGGAAAGGGCTACCCCGATGGCTTGCAAGGAGAAAATATAGATATATGGGCAGCTATCATAAGCGTTGCAGATGCTTTTGATGCGATAACCTCTGAACGTCCCTACAAGAAGTCAAAGAGCTTGCAGGAGGGTATAGAAGAGCTTAATTCCTGCAGAGGTACACAATTCAACCCAAAAGTGGTGGACATATTCAGCAAGGCATACTATAACAATAAGGAAGTCATTATGCAGATTTATAAGGATGAAGAAGTTAAGCTGTTTTAGTATAATAAAGGAAGGTGTTCCAAAAGTGGGCTATAATAATAGTGCGCTCAGGAGCACTTTTTTTGTAATTACAGCAGAAAAATGATAACATATTGATAGGCTGTTATAAGGATAAAGATTGGGAATAATTAAACTAACTATACATTCGGAGGTAATCATAATGTATACTGCTTTATATAGAAAATGGCGCCCGAGGAAATTTGAAGATGTTTATGGGCAAGAACAGGTAACTGCTACCCTGAAAAATGAATTAGAAAACAATAAGATATCCCATGCATATTTGTTATGCGGCACCAGGGGTACCGGGAAGACAAGTACAGCGAGACTTCTCGCCAAAGCTGCAAACTGCAGCAGTCCTAAGGATCACAATCCTTGCGATAGCTGCGACAGTTGTGTAAGCATTAATGAAGGCAGTTCTATAGATGTTATTGAAATAGATGCTGCATCCAATAGAGGTATAGATGATATAAGAAACCTTCGAGAAGCCATCAAATTCACACCCACCTTGGGAAAATACAAGGTATATATCATAGATGAAGTTCACATGCTAACAAATGAAGCCTTTAATGCGCTTTTGAAGACGCTGGAGGAACCGCCCTCCTATGTTATGTTTATCCTGGCTACGACAGAGCCGCATAAACTGCCGGCAACGATTTTATCACGATGTCAACGCTTTGATTTTAAAAGAATAAGCATCCAAAACATCATAAGTCATTTAAAAGTCATATGCAGTCATGAGGGTATGCAAGCGGATGAAGCGGCTTTAAGAATCATTGCGCGCAATGCTGATGGAGCCATGCGTGATGCTTTGAGCATATTGGACCAATGTGCTGTGTACAGCGGTAAGAATATTGCTGAGCACACCGTGCTTGAAGTGCTGGGTATATCGGGCGATCAGCATTTGATGGAAATCGGGGATGCCATATTGCAGGGAGATGCATCAAAGTCCATATTAATTATTGATGAGTTATCAGCCGGAGGAAAGGATATTAATCAATTCATTAAGGACTTAACTGCCCATTACCGTAATTTACTTATGATTAAAATTCTGGATAAGCCGGAGGATGTAATAGATATGTCCTCGGAGGGCATACTGGCTTTGAAAAATAGCGCAGAGCAATTTGGAAGAGAAAGTATCGTAAGATGTATAAAGTATTTATCGGAGCTGGAAAATGAAGCGAAATGGTATTCTAATCCAAGAATACTGCTGGAGGTAGCGGTTGTCAGGATGTGCAAGGCTGCTGGTGATGATAGCTTGGAGGGCTTGATGACAAGACTGGCAAAGCTGGAGAAGATGATTGTCGAAGGTGGAGCAGCAGTGGCGGTTACTGCAATGAAGCTGCCGTCTGAGCATAAGTCAGAGAAAGTCACGGCAAAAGCTACTGCTGATAGTGTTATAAAGAAGTCAACAGCAGCAGCTGGTACTACTTCAGGGGCAGGTTCCTCTGAAATATTGAGCAAATGGAATGGCTTCAAGCAATTCCTAAAGGAAAGACGCAAAATAAAGCTGATGACCTTTGTACACACTGCCAAGCCTTTAAGGCTGGAGGGTAATATGCTCTTTCTATCCTTTGAAAAAGAAGACAGATATAGTAAGGAAGCACTGGAAATGCCAGAAATCCGCAAGGATATTGAGAAGGAAGCATTGGATTACTTCGGGGCTGAAATAAAGATCAAGAGCTCTATAGTCAATGAGGAAGCAGCTGAAGAAAATCAAGACGTTGACATTGTCAAAGCAGCCATACAATTAGCCGGACAAGACAACGTTGAAGTAATAAGCGAAGAATAGTATAATATATTAGAAATCAAAATAGCAGGAGGTAATAATGATGGCAAAAGGCGGATTCCCAGGCGGTATGGGAAATATGAATAACATGATTAAGCAAGCACAAAAAATGCAAAAGGATATGATGAAGATACAAGAAGAGCTGGAGCAAAGGGAAATTGAAGCAAGTGCTGGCGGTGGAGCTGTTACAGTTGTGGTAACAGGTAAGAAAGAGCTTGTATCAATTAACATAAAACCTGAGGTAGTTGATCCGGAGGATGTTGATATGCTGCAAGACCTTATCATGGCAGCTGTTAATGAAGCAATCAGAAAAGCTGAAGAAATGGTTAGCGGTGAAATGGGCAAGCTTACAGGAGGTTTTGGTCTACCTGGAGGGTTATTTTAATGAGTTATTATGTGGCACCAATAGCTAAGCTTATAGAAGAGCTTTCTAAGCTGCCGGGAGTAGGGAACAAGACGGCGCAAAGACTTGCTTTTTATTTGCTGGATATGCCCTATCATGAAGTAGAGCAGTTGGCCGGTGCAATTGTAAGCGCAAAGAGAAACATTAAATACTGCAGTGTATGCTGCAATATAACGGATGCTGAAGTATGCAACATATGCGGTAATCCCAAAAGAGACAACACTACAATTTGCATAGTAGAGGATGCCAAGGATGTAGTTGCAATGGAGAAGACCAAGGAATTCAAAGGACTTTATCACGTGCTTCATGGCGCAATTTCTCCAATGGAGGGTATAGGACCAGAAAACATACGCATAAAGGAATTGCTTACACGTCTTGGAGAGCATGACGTAAAGGAGCTTATTCTGGCAACCAACCCGAACATAGAAGGTGAAGCTACCGCCATGTATATATCCCGGCTTGTAAAGCCATTGGGGATAAAAGTTACCAGAATAGCCCATGGCATACCAGTGGGTGGGGACCTTGAATATGCAGATGAAGTAACCTTGATGAAGGCATTGGAAGGCAGACGAGAAATATAAGCAATAAATGCACTTTTGTATATATTTGTTAATAATTGGCTAAATTATTAATAAATATATATGGGGGTGTTTTTTAATGTCTACAAATCTCACAACCAAGAGATCTAAAAACGGCAATTATTTAAGCATGCTAATTAATAGTTTATACTATGGAATAAAAAATAGCGAAGAACAGGCATTGGATGAGTTCTTTTTATCCTTGCACAGGGCACAACAGGAAATGTATGATGCAGAAAATTTCTTCAATAACGTGGTAGATCCGGAGTTGGTTGACCACGCTATATACAAAATGGAAGCAGCTAAGACAAAGTATGTATATCTCTTGAAACAGGCAAAGGACAATGGGATAAGAATTGAAATTTAAGGTTGTCTTATATTTTAGTAATAATTCAATAAAGCAGCTAATATATTATAACAAGCTAGGCGTTTAGGAGGAGATATCATGCCGCAAATAGACTTGTTATCTATATTAGCTATTTTTTTGGCCATTGGCGCAGTGTACATACTGGGTATGCTGTTGGTACTGCCAATAAAACTAATTGTAAGACTGGTTATCAACGGTATTGTTGGAGCCATCGCACTGATTGTATTTAATTTGTTTGGAAGTTATTTAGGCGTTACAATCGGCGTTAATCCTGTTACTGCTTTAATAGCAGGATTTTTAGGTATTCCAGGAGTGCTCTTGATGATTTTTGTAAAACTATTTCTTTAAAAATATAATTTTTCCAATTTTATAAACACTCATTCGTTGTATAATGTATACAATGCAAGGGCTGAAGCGCCATCTTGCATTTTTTTATATACTGACGAGCTGTTTTTTTTGTGTGCCTTGCAAATTGACAATTTCAGCAATGTTGACTATACTTAAAGTGTTAAACTTTTATTTTTTTCAATAGGGGGTCTACATATGGCAAAGAAAATGAAGACGATGGACGGAAACCAAGCGGCTGCATACGTTTCATATGCATTTACTGATGTTGCTGCAATTTATCCGATCACACCATCATCACCAATGGCTGAAAATGTTGATGAATGGGCTGCTCACGGGCAGAAGAATATTTTTGGTCAAGAAGTTAAGGTAGTTGAAATGCAGTCAGAAGCAGGTGCAGCAGGTGCCCTTCACGGGTCCTTGGCAACAGGCGCTTTGACTACAACTTTCACAGCATCACAAGGCTTGCTTCTTATGATACCTAACATGTATAAGCTAGCTGGAGAACTTTTACCAGCAGTATTCCATGTTACAGCTCGTGCTGTTGCAAGTCATGCACTATCAATTTTCGGAGATCACTCCGACGTAATGGCTACAAGACAAACTGGTTTTGCTCTTTTAGCATCTGGTTCTGTACAAGAAGTTATGGACCTGGGTGGTATAGCTCACTTAGCAGCTATAAAGTCAAGAGTTCCTTTCTTACACTTCTTTGACGGTTTTAGAACATCACACGAAGTTCAAAAGGTTGAGACAATTGACTATAAGGATTTGGAAAACCTGCTTGATAAGGAAGCTGTTCAGAGATTTAGAAATAATGCTTTGAACCCAGAGCATCCTGTAACAAGAGGTACAGCACAAAACCCTGACATATTCTTCCAAGCTAGAGAAGCTTGCAACAAGTATTATGATGCAGTTCCTGAAGTGGTTGCAGAATATATGGCTGAAATCAGCAAGCTTACAGGTAGAGAATATAAGCCATTTAACTACTATGGTGCACCAGATGCAGAGCATGTAATTGTTGCTATGGGTTCAATCACTGAGTCCCTAGAAGAAACAGTTGACTACATGAATGCTAGAGGCGCTAAGGTAGGTATCATAAAGGTTCATCTTTACAGACCATTCTCACCTAAATATTTATTGGATGTAATGCCAAAGACAGTAAAGAGAATTGCTGTACTTGATAGAACTAAAGAGCCGGGAGCACTAGGCGAACCATTATACTTAGATGTTCGTTCAATGTACTACAACATGGAAAACGCTCCAATGATTATTGGCGGTCGTTATGGATTAGGTTCAAAGGATACAACTCCTTCACACTTGAAGGCTGCATTTGATAACCTAATGTCCAATAATCCAAAGAACGGTTTTACAATTGGTATCGTTGATGATGTAACAAACCTTTCATTAGATATAAAGGAAGAAATCAACGCTGCACCAGAAGGAACTATCAGATGTAAGTTCTGGGGACTTGGTTCAGATGGTACTGTAGGAGCTAACAAGAGTGCTATAAAGATTATCGGTGACGAAACAAATCTATATGCACAAGGTTACTTCTCCTATGACTCCAAGAAATCAGGCGGTGTAACAATTTCTCACTTAAGATTTGGTAAGAAGCCAATAAAGTCAACTTACCTAATCAATGAGGCAGACTTTGTGGCATGCCATAATCAATCCTATGTTTATCAATATGATTTGGTAAAGGGCTTGAAAAAAGGCGGAACATTTGTGCTTAACTGCCAATGGAAGCCAGAAGAATTAGATGAGAAGCTGCCAGCAAACCTTAAAAAATATATTGCCGATAACAACATTGAATTCTACACAATCAATGCAACTGATATGGCAGTAGAATTAGGTCTAGGCAATAGAATAAACATGATCATGCAATCAGCTTTCTTTAAGCTAGCTAATGTAATACCTGTAGACGAAGCAGTTAAGTATATGAAGGATTCAGTTGTTAAGAGCTATGGCAAGAAGGGTGAAGCAATCATCAGCATGAACCATAAGGCTGTTGATGCTGGTACTGATGCATTGGTTAAGATCAACGTGCCTGCAGTATGGGGCAGTGCTTCGGCGGAAGCTGCAGCGGCAGTTGAAGCTCCAGAGTTTATAAAGAATGTTCTTATTCCTATAAACAGACAAGATGGAGATTCACTACCTGTTAGCACGTTCGTTGATAGAGAAGATGGTACATGGCCAATGGGAACATCGGCATACGAGAAACGTGGTATAGCTGTTAATGTACCAGAATGGCAAATAGATAATTGTATACAATGTAATCAATGTGCCTTTGTTTGTCCACATGCTGCTATCAGACCAGTTCTTGTAAGGGTAAGGGCTTTGAAGCATTATCCTACAGAATACAAGTAAGCCCATTGGATTGCACAGGCTGCGGAAACTGCGCAGATATCTGCCCATCCAAGCAAAAGGCTCTTATTATGAAGCCTATAGAAACTCAAACAGAGACAGGCGTTGCAAATTGGGACTTCTCAGTAACAGTACCAGTAAAAGACACGCTAATGTCAAAAGACTCCATCAAAGGCAGCCAGTTTGCACATCCGTATCTTGAGTTCTCAGGTGCTTGTGCAGGTTGTGGAGAAACTCCATACGCTAAGGTTATCACTCAATTGTTTGGCGATAGAATGGTCATTGCGAATGCTACTGGATGTTCATCCATTTGGGGAGCTTCAGCACCAGCAACACCATATTGCACAAATGCTGAAGGCAAAGGTCCAGCATGGGCGAACTCACTATTCGAAGATAACGCTGAGTACGGCATGGGTATGGCAATCGGCATAAGACAAATGAGAGATAGATTGAATGACATCATGACAGAAGCGATAACACTTGATATTCCTGCTGAATACAAAGAAGCATTTACTGCTTGGGTAGAAGGCAAGGAAGACGCAGAAGCAAGCAAGGCTGCTACTGCTAAGATATTAGGTCTTGTTAATGGTTGTGGTTGCTGTGGATGCGGTGTAGAAGATGCGAGAGCGCAAGAAATCATCGCCGAAATAAAAGAAAAGAAGGATTATCTGATAAAGAAATCCACATGGATCGTTGGTGGAGACGGTTGGGCTTATGATATCGGTTACGGCGGTTTAGATCACGTTCTTGCTTCAGGCGAAAACGTAAACGTTCTTGTATTCGATACAGAAGTTTATTCTAACACTGGCGGACAATCTTCTAAGTCAACTCCTACAGGAGCAGTTGCTAAATTCGCAGCTTCCGGTAAGAAGATGAAGAAGAAGGATCTTGGTATGATCGCAGCTACTTACGGCTATGTATATGTAGCACAAGTAGGTATGGGCGCAGACAAGAACCAATTCATGAAGGCTATTATAGAAGCTGAGAAGTATGATGGACCATCCTTAATCATCGCTTATGCACCATGTATCAACCATGGTCTTAAGCAAGGTATGGGAAGAACACAAGCGAACACTGAGCAAGCTGTTAAGGCAGGCTATTGGCACTTGTGGAGATTCAACCCTGAGCTTAAGGAGCAAGGAAAGAATCCATTTACGCTTGATTCCAAAGAGCCTACAGCAAGCTTTAGAGATTTCTTGATGGATCAAGTAAGATATACATCCCTTATGAAGGACTTCCCAGAAGTAGCAGAAGAATTATTTGTTAAGGCTGAGAAGGACGCTAAGGACAGATATCAAACTTACATCAGATTAGCTAGAGACTAATTAAATAATGAAATCCGTACCCGAAGGGGTACGGATTTTTATTGCATTATTATCAAAAGTATTGTAGAATATATACAAAATGGGCCTGTTGCACAGCTAGGAGCGCACTTGCGCTGAAAATGCACCCAATAAAAGGGCTCGCTGAAATTATAATAGAGGGGCTATAGCTCAGCCTGGGAGAGCGCTTGAATGGCATTCAAGAGGTCGTGGGTTCGATCCCCATTAGCTCCACCAAAGCAACTAACCGTATGTACTGAACATACGGTTTTTTATTTATGTTAGTGTCGAAAATTGCGAACGAATATTGACTATTATAATGTTTTTATGAAGGAACCTGTTAGCAATAGATAGAATTATTACTGATATTATAAAATATGAAATAATTGGAGGGAGGAAACTTTTTGCATTTATAAAGTTCTAGTAAAGCTGCTAGATACATCTACTGGCATTGATAATGCAGCAGATGAAAGTAGTGGATAGATAGAAATCTGACAGATTTTTTAAAATGGAGGTAGTAATATGGGGATATTTGATATTTTTGATGATATGAAAGAAAAATCAGATAAGAGGAGAAGGGCAGAGGAGTATCGTAGAAGAGCTAGAGAGTATGTGAAAGACGGTGAAAGGATTTATAATGAGGCTTATTCTCAAGTAACTTCTTATTCATATGAAACCAGTTGTAAGATTGAGAATCACTATAATTATAAACAGAGAATAATTAAAGAAATAAGTAGTGATGTTTCGCCTGTATTGTCTAGATTCAATAGCTTTGATATTGACCATAAGGTATTTGATGCACCATCGGTAAATGATTCATTATTATCTTCACTTAGTGGAAAAGACTTATTTAGCGGTGTTTCTTCATTTGCTTCAACTTTATCCATACCAAGTATTTTGGATTTGTTTAGTGACCCTGAAGAAGAATACTGGGAAGCACGAAGACAAAAAGACGAAGCAAAACGCTTTTATGAGGACGTGAAATATGAGCGAGAAAAGTTGCGTAACATAAAAGAAAAAATGAGAATAATACGTTCATACATAGATGATGAAAAACAATTACTTGATAGTCTTGTATCAAAGGTTAATAATATCACTTCTCAGTTAAGATTAGGTATGACTAAGACAAGCTTTACCCAATCTGAAGCGGACTATTTAAAAGGTGTTCATAGAATAGCCCAAAACATGAGTGAATTGCTTACAACAAGATTTCTTGATAATAATTTTACAATAACAAGTCAATATCAGTTATCCTTTGATAGATTAAAACAAATTAATAGTTCCATAGAGGTTGCTCCTTCTGTCACAGAAGGGACAGAGGGCATAAGGAAATTACTCGATATACTTGGAACTACAACACGTAACTAAGGTGGTGGCATCTTTGAAGGATATAGTTACTGAAGTCAATGAACTGATTATTAATGCAAGACAGTCGTATTATAATTATTTAAAAGAGCAAGAGATGGCTGCCACTGAGCGAGAAAAAAGTATTACTCAAATAAAGGCACTTTCTACTGCATTGCGAGCAAAAAGAGAGGTTATGCAGGTGTTCACAAAAAACTTTTTTGATGAAAGAAAAATGCTTAGAGATATGGCCGACAACGCATTAAATAAGGCAATTGAGACCGGAGACGTTGAATTAGCTCAAATAACTATGGAATTGATTGAATTTGAATATAGTAAGAATTTGTTTGAAAAATTAAACCATATTATCTAGGGAGGGCATAAGATGGAAAACTCAAATAAAGAACAGAAATCACCCACTGATGCGGTAAAAGCAGCAGCTATA
This sequence comes from Clostridia bacterium, assembly GCA_029256325.1. GTDB lineage: Bacteria > Bacillota > Clostridia > Lutisporales > Lutisporaceae > GWB2-37-7. Next base: position 10,407 of record JAQSYD010000079.1, on the reverse strand, counting down.
CCGGAGGTACTTGTGATTGAAGCAGTAGTTGATATTACAAAAGAGTCAATAAGATGTTTTACTGATTATATGAAGTGTAGGGAACATGAAGTTACTGAAAGACATAGAATTACCGCACAACTTAAAGCAATTAATGAAGCAATAAATGCAAAAAAAGAGATGTATATAGCTACTTTAGAAAAAAACCATGATAAAATAAAGGAAGCATATGCAATGGGTAATATGGTTGTTAAGTCAGCCTTGGAAACTGGGAATACAGAGATGGTTAGGGAGACCTATAAGTTTATTATTTCAATGAGTACAATCGTTGGGGATCAAGCTGATGGCATAATGAGCAAATTTATAAATAGTAATGATACAACGATACTTTTAAAGTGAGGTGTTGCATGTGAAAGAAAATCAACAAGTCAAAGAATGTGATGGCAGCTTATTTAGCACAGTTCAGAAGGAAATTATAGACCGTAAGAAGATTGATATGACTTTAGAAAGCATTAGTGAATTTATCGATGAAAAAAAAGATGTTTATATCAAAGCCTTAGAATATGAACATGAGGAACAGATGAAAGCAATTAGCGAGAACAATACTGAACTTGATGAGGCATCAAAACTTGGTGATAGTGAACGTATAAGACGAGCGTTCCAAAAGGTTCTAGATAACGCCACGAAAAATAGCTGACTAAAAAAGACTTTGATAAGTAGATTTCACATCAAACAAGCATATGTAATGATAAATGCTTTAAGTAAAATCAATTATAGTTATGCTTTTGAGAATTAGGTTTAAGATCCTCTCAGCTGGAAGTGCACTTGAATGGCAGTCAAGGGGTCGAGGGTTCGAGTCCCTTTAGGCCCACCATATTTGTAGCAGACACTCATCCTATGGATGAGTGTTTTTGTGATTTTCAGTAGCCATAAACTAACAATTGCAATAAATAATTTCTATAATTAAATATTAGATTTTCCTCTGTTTACTGGCATGCTAAAGTAGAAGAAATGATATTGATTACAAATTGTTTGGGGGGAGAAGTTATGGATACAAATATAAAAAAGATGTTGGAAGAAAGAAACAATAGGATAATTAATGCAATTATCAAAAAAGCTGAAAATATATGCCCTGGTTCAATTGCCTTAATTGGTGTTGCGGGTTCCTTTCATTCTGGCGACATACATGAAAAATCCGATTTGGATTTGTGTATCGTTATAAATGATGATAGGGCAAGACAAATAGCATCCTGTTTTATATTAGGGGATGTGGCTTTTGATATCTATTGTACTCCTTGGAACAGGCTCGAAGAAATGTCAGAGTATAAGAATCCATATGTAACAAAATTGCTTGAGTTGGATATTGTCTACTGCAGTGATGCAAAGTATATGCAAAGATATAAGGACTTAAGTTCAAAGGTTGCCAATAAACTAAATCAAGTTTATTCAATAGAAGACAACGAAAAGGCAGACGAATTCGTGGATAAAGCATTCAAAGAATATGCAAATGCAATGCTAAGCAGTGAATATGGAGAATGCAGATACACAACCGCAGACATGATATTTTACATTGAATTTGCTATTTATATGTATAATAAATCTTATATTAAAAAAGGCGTTAAGAGAATTCCGGAAGAAATATCTAGGTTGAAACATCTTCCACTGAGTTTTAGCGAGTTATATTGGAAAGTAATTAAAGCAGAGACTATGGAAGAGATAAAAGCTTCAGCTACTATGCTAATGAAGGCAGTTAAAGAGTTTGTTAAGCAGATGAAAGGTAGGGTTGACACTAAGAAGGAAATTTCAGAGGCGGATATCAAGGGTACATACGAAGAGATTTACTCTAATTGGAAGAATAAGATGTATCATGCTGTTGATGAAGATAATGCCTATTTATCATTAATGACAGCTGCAAGCTGCCAAGGATTTTATGATGAAATGTATGACGAGTACAATATTGATAGGATAGACCTTATGAGAAATATTAAGGCAAACAATTTGAAGATGTCAGCAAGAGCATTTGACGATGCAATGGAAGAGTATAAAAAATACTATGATAAATTAAATGCTGAGGTTAGGTGGTACATAGATTTGGATGAGTTTGAAAGAAACTACTTGGGATAAGTGGAGCATGAATTCATGATTCAAGCCGCTTTATAGTATAATTGTAATAGAGCTTCTAATGAAAGCAGGTGAGCAAATGGATATTTACAAAAGAATCGATTTGTATAAGAGTCAAATAGAAAAATGTAAACCTTTCGAGGGAGAAATGCTGAAGCAGATCAGAGATTATTACAGAATTGGTCTAACTTGGTCATTCGATGTACTGTAAGGGAATACATTGACTGAAAGTGAAACCAAGGTACTCTTAGAAGACGGATTAACCATAGGCGGTAAGCCTTTGATACATACCTTTGAAGCATACAATCTGAAATGAACGCTCTATTTGATTCAGGACGGTTATTTACTGGCTGTAATTCCACCGGTAGTTAGGCACGAATATATACAGCTTCTGGAGAAAGCGCATATAAACGACGACGCCTTTGTGAGATTTATTGCCGAAAGAGTAATAGGGTCTGAAAAAGAAATCATGAGACTTCTACACATCTCCATCCCTAAACTTCCGATTGAGGAATAAGAGTTATGGGGTATATAACACACTCAATTGGAAGTGCACTTGAATGGCAGTCAAGGGGTCGAGGGTTCGAGTCCCTTTAGGTCCACCAAAAAGATGATAAACGGCTTATCTATAGATAAGCCGTTATTATTTTATTGGATGCAATTATAATCTATTTGCTCTAATTTAAGTTTTCCATAACAGAAGTCTCCTTCTGGAAAATGCCAAGTTGCTTCTCCGTAGGTGGAAAGCTTTAGCCCATTGATAATGCTGTAATCCTTAACGGGCGTTGACCATCTGACCTTTTTATAGGAACCTCCGGAAGGGGAATAGTACTTATCTTCTGTACTAAAATTTATTAACTCGCCTTCTTCATTAAAATCTAATACACCTGAAACAATACACTCGTTATCTTGGAAGGTAACCTTTATGCTGGATGAGCTAATGTCTGTCCAGGTAATTCTATCATCAATCAGGGTTGATGGGGCAGCTATGCACATGTTCAACAGCAGCATAACTGCCGCACTTGAATTATCCATAACAGTGCCTGTTGCATCCACAACTGTAAGCAAACCTAAGGGTTTCATAAGCATTCTGCCTTTACCATTAATATATGAATCTAAGCCAGTCACCGGAAGCCCTTTCATTGTAAATTTCATAAGAACTAATCTTGCGGGATTATCATCAAAGAAATTATATTCTACTGCCGTCATTTTTGCATTTCCTCTATCAGCCCCTAATTCCATGTAAATTTCTGTAACTGTTCTAAGGCTCTTGACTTTTTCCTTGCCTACTGCACCGACATAAAGAAGATATTTTTTCACTATGTCAGGTAAGCTTTTTATATCATCTTCGGTGAGAATTTGCTTTTCTAATTTAGCAGTTCTATGGAGCCCCTTAAGAACTTCGCTTCGAAATATTCTGTTGATATTTTGTGAAACACGAACCAATATTACGACTGAGATAAAAGTTAGTCCAGACAATATCATTAGAATATAACTCGTTTTCATGAATCAGTCCCCCTTGTGTTTTTATATGACATTTTAATTATACTACTGCAAATTGTTGTTTAACATAAAAAATAGATTTATTATTAAGCGAGCAACAGATTTACATAACATAAGAGTATAAACTGTACTCAATGCTCGGGCTGTTGAAATTAGTATATCTATGTAATAAAATGTAGAAGCATTCAAATTTAATTGCAAAAATGTCGAAATTGGTGTAAAATTATGGCATATATAGCTTGTTATGTTATTGACATAATTTATCATCTATATTAGGGGGGTACATAGTGAAGGAGCGAATTAAAAAGCCAAAAAAGGTGAAAAAGCCAAAGGAAATGAATAAGTCTAAAAAAATAAGCAGCAAAATTGTCTTTGCCATCGTTGCTTGCTGCACAATCATTGCTTTGCTTGTTGGAAGTACAAGCATTATCAAAAGCAGCGAACTGATCGAAAGTGAAGCAAAAGAAAAATTAATGCTGCTGGCAGAGAAGAATGCAAGCAAATTTGACGCAACAATAGCGAGGGTTGAAAGCTCTGTAAAAGGACTTGCTGCAACGGCAGAAGGATCCTTTAACTTGGATGCAGCGAAAGCGGACCCTAACTACATGAATAATTATCAAACTTCCCTTGAGGAAATCACAAAGAAATTTGGTGAGATGACTGAAGGCGGAATGGGTGGCTACATATACTTAAATCCTGAACTTGTAAATGGAGTATATGGTGCTTGGTTCGCTGACACAACGAACAGCGGAAGCTTCGAAAAGCAACCTCTTGGAGAATTATCGGAGTTTACTCCGAGTAATGAAGATTTTTTATGGTATTATCAACCGATAGAAGCAGGCAAACCACTGTGGTTAGAACCCTATATAGATGCAGACTTAAATATAGAAATGATTTCTTACGTGGTTCCAATGTATAAGGGGGATACTCTTATCGGGGTAGCCGGTATGGACATTAATTTTGATAACTTTAAAAATGAAATTAACAATCTGAAGGTATACGATACCGGATATGTGGCACTATTGGACAAGGATTTTAATTTTCTAGTTCGTCCTTCCTTTAAGCAAGAAGCACAAGCTGCCGATGCAGTTGCAACAGCCAGTGTCGCAGCAAGCTCAACAGAAAAGGGAAATCTTTCAACGGATGAAAATGGAAGCATGAAGTTTTTAACAGATGAGATTTCAAAGAACGATCATGGAATGAGAGAATATGACTACAAAGGGCTGAAAAAGTTCTTTGCATATGCCCATTTGAGCAACGGCTTCATTTTGACTGTAGACGTTACACTGGATGAAGTATTAAAGGAAATGAACGGTCTTGTGAGGTTAATAGCGATTCTGGTTGCTATTGGAATTATTGTTTCCATCGGTATTGCATTAATTTTAGGGAAAATTATAGCAAAGCCTATTACAAAGCTTACTCAGCTTATAAATAAGACTGCAAAGCTGGACCTAAAGTATGATGCGGGCTATGATCACCTTGCAAAATATAAGGATGAAACAGGCTTAATGACCAAGGCGGTATTTGAGATGCGAGCTCATATGAGAGAGATTGTAGGAAGTCTTGTGGAACAAGCATCCGCTACCACTGATGGTGCAAATGGTCTTGCAGAATCTACGAATCAGGCCTTGCAATCAATAAATGATGTTACAAGAGCAGCTGATGAATTGGCATTAGGAGCAACAAAGCAATCTGAAACTGCTCAAATTGGCGCGGAAAAACTGATTAATCTAGCCAATGAAATAGAAATCTCGGTAAAAAGCTCCAACAACGTAAAAGGGTTGGTTGATGAAACGAATAAAGTAAGCAAAGATGCTTCCAATGCCGTGGAAAAGCTTCAGGGGCATTTTAGTAATAATAATAAGATTACAGGTGAAATTGCCCATGATATGAAAGTATTAGCGGGCAAGTCCAACAGCATCAGTGAAATTATTAATGTAATAAAAGGCATTGCGGATCAAACAAATCTGCTTGCTCTCAACGCAGCCATTGAAGCTGCTAGGGCAGGAGAACATGGTAAAGGCTTTGCAGTTGTAGCTGATGAAGTAAGGAAGCTGGCTGAGCAGACCTCGAAGTCGGCTGCAGAAGTAGAAGGAATTATTAGTGAGATACAGGGAGATATCAATGGTGCTAATAAGAAAATGAGCAGTGTCAATGTCATTGTGGAAGAATCAAACAAAGCATTGGATGTTACTGGTAAAGCATTTGAAGTCATAGAAAAATCAGTTGGCAATACTTTTATACAGATTGACAATTTGATTGAGAGCATTCAGAGAATAGATCAAAATAAGAACGATGTAGTTGTTTCCATTGAAGAGACTTCGGCAATATGCGAAGAGTCAGCTGCTTCTACGGAAGAAGTATCAGCTTCACTAGAAAATCAAGCTACTTCAATAGAAAATATCTCAGAAACAGCAGAGAAGTTAAAAGAAGTTGCGGAGAGCCTGCAAAACGTAATAAATAAATTTGAAATTTAAGATTTGTAAATAAAAGCTGTAGATTGATAAAATCTACAGCTTTTATTTATAAGCAATTATTAACAGTGAGATCATTTAAAGTTTACAAAAGGATAACACAAAAAAGGACAATACATGTTATAAATAGAGTATAGGCAATTTTGTACGGAAAATAACTTAGGAACTATTTGGTTCCAGTTAACATAAATTAAATTGAACTTGATTAGAGATCCTTTTCATGGTGCTGTTCTATAAATCATAATAGAATAGCACAACCCTTCCCCCTCCTTTAAATAAAGCCTTTGACAATGATAAGTTTATAATTGTCAAAGGCTTTTTGTATGTTCAAAATTAAAATGAAATCAATATTTTAATTTCTTTAATAAAAAAGAATTATTTGGTACAAAATAATTTGGATATTAAATCTATACATTATGCATGTCAATCTGGCACAGCATAAGTATAAATAAAATCTCTTTAAATGGAGGGAGGAAACTAAATGGGTAAACTGGTTGAAATCCGCTGGCATGGACGCGGAGGACAAGGTGCAAAAACAGCAGCGTTATTGCTTGCTGATGCAGCATTTAATACTGGCAAATATATTCAGGGTTTTCCGGAGTATGGTCCTGAGAGAATGGGCGCGCCCATTACTGCTTATAACAGAATCAGTGATGATAAAATCCGTATACATTCTAATATATATGAGCCAGACTATGTTGTAGTGGTAGATGAAACTCTTCTTACATCTATTGACGTAACTTCTGGACTAAAGGAATCTGGAGCAATTATTATCAATACAGAAAAAGCTCCGGAGGATGTAAAGAAGCATCTCAAAGGTTATAAAGGAAAGGTTTGCACAGTTGATGCAAGGAAAATTTCTGAAGAAGCTTTAGGTAAATATTTTCCAAATACACCTATGTTAGGCGCTGTTGTTAAGGTAAGCAAGGTAATGGGAGAAGAAGAATTCTTGAATGATGCAAAAGGCTCCTTTGCCCACAAATTTGCAACAAAACCGGAAGTTATCGAAGGCAATATGAAGGCAATAGAAAGAGCAATGCAGGAGGTAAAAGGGATATGAGAGATAGAAAGCTGAATAAATCTATGCCTCTTGATATAAAATGGAAGGATATAACACCTGGTGGAATGATATTCGACGCAGGCAATTCTGAAGATTTTAGAACTGGGGACTGGAGAGCTATGAAGCCGGTTTGGATTGTAGAGAAATGCACACAATGCATGCTTTGCCCGCCAACATGTCCTGATACCGCTATTCCTGTAAAGGACAAGAAAAGACTTGACTATGATTATGATCATTGCAAAGGCTGTGGCGTATGCGTTAGAGTATGTCCCTTCGATGCAATAGACTTTGTGAGAGAGGAGGAGTAAAGATGGCGATTAGAGAAAGATTATCAGGTAACGAAGCAATTGCAGTCGCAATGAAACAGATAAATCCAGATGTAGTTGCTGCTTTTCCAATAACTCCATCAACAGAAATACCACAATATTTCTCTCAATTTGTATCAAATGGTGCAGTGGAAACAGAGTTTGTAGCTGTTGAATCTGAACATAGTGCTATGTCTGCTTGTATTGGAGCACAAGCTGCAGGTGGCAGAACCATGACTGCAACATCAGCTAATGGACTTGCGCTTATGTGGGAGATGCTTTATATAGCCTCCGCTTCAAGACTCCCTGTTACAATGGCTTGCGTGAATAGATCCTTATCAGGACCTCTGAATATACACAATGATCATAGTGACTCTATGGGAGCCAGAGACTCAGGCTGGATACAGCTGTACAGCGAAAATAACCAGGAAGCGTATGATAACTTTATCCAAGCTGTTAGAATCGGTGAACATAGTGATGTAGTGCTTCCTGTAATGGTATGCCAGGATGGATTTATAACCAGCCATGCCGTAGAAAATCTAGAGCTTCTTGAGGATGAGAAGGTAAAAGCTTTTGTAGGCGAATATAAGCCGGAGCACTACCTTTTAAATTCAAAAAACCCCATAGCAGTGGGACCTTTAGATTTACCAAACTATTTCTTTGAGCATAGAAGACAGCAAGCACAAGCTATGATAAATTCCAAAAACGTGATATTGGAAGTTGCCAAGGAATTTGAAAAATTGACAGGTAGAAAATATGAGCTCTTTGAAAAGTATAAGTTAGATGATGCGGAAATAGCCATTGTAATCATCAACTCTACTGCAGGTACTGCAAAAACAGTAATAGATGAGCTTCGCGACAAGGGTATAAAAGCAGGCTTGCTAAAGATCAGGGTATTCAGACCATTCCCTGCAGAAGAGATTGCTGAAGCTTTAAAGCATATCAAAGCACTTGCAGTTATGGACAAAGCGGAAGGCTTCTCAGCGGTTGGCGGACCATTATTCAATGATATAAAAGCTGCTTTGTATGGTGTTGCAGATGGCATAAAGGTCGTTAACTATATTTATGGATTAGGTGGCAGGGATGTCAAGGCAGATAATATTGAATTCGTTTATAATGAACTGCAAAATATTTTAAAAACAGGCCAATTAGGCGAGACCTATAGATATGTAGGAGTAAGAGAATAGGAGGTGAAGGCTCGCAGGAGCTGAATTATGGCTTATAATCTAAAAGAAATAATGGAAAGACCAGACCGATTAAATGGTGGACACAGAATGTGTGCTGGTTGCGGTGCACCTCCAGTAGTAAGATCTGTACTTAGGGCAATAAAACCTGAAGATGAAGCAGTAATAGGTGCAGCTACAGGATGTCTGGAAGTATCAACATTTATTTATCCATATACTGCATGGAAGGATTCTTTTATCCATACAGCCTTTGAAAATGCAGGAGCAACTGTAAGTGGAGCGGAAGCGGCTTATGTAGCTTTGAAAAGAAAAGGCAAAATTGATGACACATACAAATTCATAGCTTTTGGCGGTGACGGCGGAACCTATGATATAGGTCTTCAATCTCTTTCCGGTGCGATGGAAAGAGGGCATGATATGGTATATGTATGCTATGACAATGAAGCGTATATGAATACAGGGATACAGCGATCTTCAAGCACCCCAAAATTCTGTGATACTACAACAAGCCCTCAGGGAACAGTGATACCTGGTAAATCTCAGTTTAAAAAGGATTTAACCGGTGTGATGGCTGCCCATGGTATTCCGTACGTGGCGCAGACTACTTTGACCCAGAACTTTAAAGACATACATGAAAAATCAGAAAAGGCAATATATACAAAGGGACCAGCTTTTCTAAATATATTAGCACCTTGCCCAAGAGGCTGGAGATATGAGACCCCTGATTTAATGAATATCTGTAAGCTTGCTATGGACACCTGTATATGGCCGTTATATGAAGTAGAAAACGGTGTTTGGAAGCTTAACTACAAGCCTAAGAAAAAGCTGCCGGTATCTGATTATCTAGAGCCACAGGGAAGATTTAAACATTTATTCAAAAAGGGCAACGAGCATTTAATAGAAGAGATTCAAAAAGATGTAGACCGCAAATGGGAAGACTTACTCAAAAAATGCGGAGAAACAGTATAAGCGATTTAAAAGCCAGCATTCTGCTGGCTTTTTTCACTACAAATAAAAGTTTAAAAGAATGTTTAAATAAATAAGTTTTGGTAAAACTATTTATGCGTTTAGCAAATACTTGAAGAAGGAACGTGATAAAAGTTATGAATAGCTCAATGCACATAATTAAGGATAGAATACTTATATCTAATCCTGAACAATATGAAAAAATCGAAATAAGAAATCTCACCTATGATGATGGCGAAGGCTTACAGGGTGGATATAATGGAAATGTCATAGTCGGATATAATAAGGATAGTAAGGATGTGTTTTATCTATCAGTAAATAATATTGATGAAAACGGTCTTAATAATGTATGTGATAAGGTTGAAGAGATGTTTGGACAGGATGATAGAATGATTAATCTTATGATTTACAATGGAGATAGTACAATTTATAACTTAAATGAGCATGAAAATGAATAAATGATGAATAAAAGATATATATAAGGATAAAAATATTTATGTTTGGCAAGAAGTTCATATTTACATAATATAAAATCCATGATATATTATATAAGCGCCGTGAGAAACGGCAGCAAGCAAAACAAATTAAAAAAGTTGTTGACATAATGACATGAGACATGATAGAATGAAATTCCGGTCAGCGAGAGCAAGCCGGACAAACAGACAAGATAGTGAACGACATTAAGAAGTGAAAAACTTCCAGTAGACAACAGGGTGTAAGACGTGATATGATAGTCTTCCGGCCATGAAGTCGGAAAAAACAAATTAAAAAAGATAAAAAATTATGTTGACAAACAAAGCGTAATTTGATATCAT
>JAQSYD010000191.1 GCA_029256325.1 Clostridia bacterium | reverse complement strand
CTGAATATGTTGTATCAACCTAGTTGATGAATTTAGGAGGGACCTTCTATGACCAGTGGAAAGAAGAATAAATTATTTAATGATGTAGTAGATTTCTTTATAGTATATCAATATACTTGACACTAAGGGTTTGGCAAGAAACACAGAATATAGTATTGGCAACCCTAACCTTTGGAGTAAGTCTAGGACTTTTGTACGTTGGGATACAGAAATACAAGCAAAGAAAGAGAAGGATACTCTTTGAAAGTACAATTGAAAAAGTTGAAAATATGTCAGGAATCATATTTGAGGAGTTTCTATTGGAGCATTTTAAGCATCTTGGGTATACTGGATACTTAACTCCGAGAACTGAAAATTACGGGGCCGATTTGGTATTGCAGAAGGATGAGATAAAAGTTGTTGTTCAGTCAAAAAGATGGAAAAGCAATGTTGGAGCAGATGCTGTAGAACAGGTAATAAAGGCGGTCAAACATTATGATGCTGGCAAAGGTATGGTTGTTACAAATAGTTTTTTTACTGAAGGTGCAACTGAACTAGCTAATTCCAATGAAATTGAATTATGGGATAGAACGAAGCTTGTTGAAATAATAGATTTGGCTAGAGGAAACCTGGATAAGGTATCATCCGTGACTGAAATAAAACATAATATTGAAGTGTAAATCAACGATGGAGTGCTTGCTTATGGAATTAATTGTTTTTACAAATGAATGCTTTTATTATATCATTTATTGCATAATCCACTAGGTTCAGATAACACCTAAGCACAAGCGGTATGGAGGGTGAATGAATGGCAATTGATATGACCCAAGGCAGCTCATCTAAAATTTTAATAACCTTTGCCATTCCAATGGTTTTTGGCAATATATTGCAGCAGCTTTATAATACTACAGATGCTGTAATAGTGGGCAGATTTATTGGGAAGGATGCACTGGCTGCAGTTGGGGTAGCAAACCCAATCATGTCAATTGCGATTTTCTTTATCTTTGGTATATGTATTGGTACTTCAGTGCTCATTTCACAGCTTTTTGGAGCAGGAAAGTTTGATGTGATGAAACGGGAGGTTTCTACTGCCTTGATTGTGGGCGCAATCTTTACTGTAGCAATGTCTTTGGTTTGCATAGTTCTATCAAGGTGGGTGCTAATGTTAATTGGTACACCTGTTGGTATTTTAAATGATGCTGATATATATTTGAAAATCATATTCGGTGGCTTGATATTTTCATTTTTATATAATTTCTATTCCTCTGCACTCAGTGCAATAGGGGATTCAAGGACGCCTCTTTTCTTCTTGCTTATTTCTTGTATAATGAATGGAATTTTATGTGTTATTTTTGTTGTATATCTTAAGCTTGGGGTAGCCGGTTCTGCTATAGCCACAGTGATTGCGCAAGGAATATCCTCAATTTTATGCATCTTCTATGTTTACACAAAGAACCCTATCATCAAACTCAATGCCAATGAATTGGTTATAGACAAGACTCTATTAAGCAAGACCATACACTATAGTTGGGTGACTGCCTTGCAGCAAACCTGCATATACATCGGGCGATTGTTGGTGCAGGGGGTTGTAAATCCATTTGGTACCAATGCCATAGCAGCCTTTAACTCTGTCACAAGAGTAGACTCATTTATGCTAGCGCCGGGAGATAGTTTTGCATCATCTATGTCTACCTATGCGGCGCAAAACAGGGGAGCGGGAAAGCGGGATAGAATTGTTGAGGGATATAAGAATGCCAATATTTTGATTGCTGTATATAGCATTATAACCTCTTTAATTGTCTTTATTGGAGCAGAAGCAATCATGAGGTTTTTCGTTTTGGGAAGTGAAGTTGAGGTTATTATAATAGGGGTTAAATATTTAAGGTTAATGTCTATTTTTTATATAGTCTCGGGATTTTGCAATATACTTCAAGGATTGTTTAGAGGAATTGGCAAGCTGCATATCACTCTTATTGCAACGCTGATGCAGATTTTTATAAGAGTTGTGTTATCGCTTATACTAGCGCCTTATTTTGGGATTTCGGCTGTAGCGTATGCCGTAGGGATAGGATGGGTCACTATGCTTATCTTTGAAGGGGCGGTATATAAGAAGTATTTTAAGAGAACAAATAAGCTTATTGAAGGATAATAATTACCTAATTGTTATAAGTATAAACGAGGGTGATATAGTGAAACAAGTAACAGCAGCAATAATCAAAGAACATGATAAATATCTGATATGCCAACGTGGGGCAGAGGATGAATGCAGCTTGCTTTGGGAATTCCCTGGAGGTAAACTTGAGGTAGGGGAGACCCTTGAAGAATGTATAATCAGAGAAATAAAAGAGGAACTAGACTTAGACATAAAACTGCAAGGCATTTTCACCACAAGTATTTATCGTTTTGCAAAGAAGGAAATTCAATTCACGGTATATGATGCGGTAATAACAGCTGGTCAAATGAAGCTGAATGTACATAACGATGCAAAGTGGGTTACAGCAGGAGAATTATCTAAATATAATTTTATGCCTGCAGATATTGAATTTGTAGAAAAACTAATAAGGGGGAATCACAATGAAGACAATAACCTATAATAAATTGGTCCGCGATAGGATCCCGGAAATAATAGAGGCTAATGGCAAAAAGGCTGTGTGCGAAACCATAACTAGGGATGAAGAGTACATAAAGCTGCTTAAGGATAAGCTTGTCGAAGAGATGAATGAGTTTCTTGAGTGCAGATATGGGTGAAGTTATGCATGCACTTCTTGAATACAAAGGAGTCAGTTTAGAGACGTTCCAGAGAATAAGACTGGAGAAGCTAGAAAAGCGCGGCGGTTTTAAGAAAAGGCTATTGCTAAAAGAAGTTTTTGAAGAGTAGAAGAAAGTTAGGCTCAGGGGTTGAATCCTCTGAGTCTTTTTATATCTAGAAATACTAAATATGAAGGTTAATATGGGAAAGTTTTCTTTAATTGAAGACTTTTTACTTTTTACTACGTATAAATAAAGACGAAAACAATGGGAGGTTCTCATGGGCATAATTTTTAAATTCGCATTAAAAAGCATAATAGAAAAGAAATTTCGGACTTTTTTAATATTGTTTTCTATCATGATGTCATCGGCTTTGTTTTTCGCGTCCTTTTCAATGTCTGGGACGGTAGAAAAAATGATAGTAGAAAGAATTAAGAAATCCACTGGAACAGCAGAAATAATGATATATCCAGGAGAAAATTCTCCGAACCCTTATGTGAATGACAGGGGAGCAAGGTCGATAAAGGATCAAGCGGACTATATAATAGAGACCGTACAGGGTGGCGGCTTATATAAAGTAAGTGAAGAAGAAGATCTAAGTATTAACTTGAATGGGTATAACTTTGATGAACTGCAAGTAATGAATCCTATATCCCTTAAGGAAGAGAGCAATATAGAGCCATTTACGGGAAGAAAGATAATAATTAACAGCAATATGGCAGAAAAATATAAGCTTGGGCTTAATAGCATCTTAGATTTAGAAATTGCGGGTGTTCATCAAAGGCTTACAATCGTTGGGATAGCAAACCCTAAAGGAATTTTTACTGAGGATGGCAGATCAGCAACAGCGGTTATCCCTAAAGAAACATTAGCCAACTTCCTTAACATGAAAGGGCAGGCTAACACAGTATATATAAAACCCAAGAATTTAGACCAAAAGCAGCAGCTTATTGAACAATTAGAAAAAATCTATACTAGAGATAAGACAGAAGAAGTAATACCCATGGAGGATATAAAAAAAGACTCAAGCAGCTTCACAGTGCCATTTATGATGATGGTGGTACTGGTAATGTCAATCAGCATATTCATAATATATACTTCCTTTAAAGTAATAACCACAGAGATGTTGCCGATTATTGGAACCTTTCGCAGCATAGGAGCCACAAAAAAGATGACTGACTTTGTACTTGTAATTCAAAGTATAGTATACGGAATAATTGGGGGAGCATTGGGGTGTGTTCTTGGAGTTGGTGTATTATATGCTATGGCCAGGACCTTGCTGACTCCTTCAGATATTGCGTCTGGATTTGAAGTAAGTATGAATATTTCACCTTTTAATTTTGTTCTGGCCTTTGGCGTTGCTTTGATATTAGCGATTTTCAGTTCCTTAGTACCTATCGTTAAGGTGTCGAAGATACCTGTGAAGGAAATCGTATTAAACCAAGTTGAAAAAGCAAATAAGAAAAATCATTGGAAGCCTATAGCCGGAATCATAATGGCTGTGGCTGTACTGGTAATACCACGATTTGTGTCAAGGGATTTGGCGATAATGCTAAATGTTGTGTGTATGGTTTTGTCAGGAATCGCGGTATCCTTTCTCACTCCGGAGCTGACAAAGGCATTTGCAAGTTTTTTTGAAAAAGCATATTTGTATATATTTGGAAATGAAGGTGTCTTGGCAGCTAAGAACCTTAGAGACAACAAGAACATGCTAAACAATATT
>JAQSYD010000190.1 GCA_029256325.1 Clostridia bacterium | reverse complement strand
AGTATATGCTTGTCTACTCTGCTTTATTCCCGGTTTTATTGCTTTATTAATAACCTATAAAGACACTAAATTTGTATCTGTTTTTCTTAGAAGAAAAACAATGGCATAAAAACAGCAGTCCCAATTAAGATGTAAACTCCTGCGCTTACTTCAGTTTCTTGGGGCTGCCTGAGAATATCCAGTTATTTCGCAAGATTGCAAAGGGATTGCCCCTATCCAAAACGATCTATTCCTGACTTAAGTTTATTATTAAGAGGTTTTATCCATTTATCAGGAATTACATCAGCTCCAAGAACCATTCCCAATATTGAACCAACTGTTGCACCATTACAATCTGTATCAAATCCAGCCATAACAGCTATACCTATGGACTTACCAAAATCCAAGCCCCCATATAATAAGCTTGTACATACTATCATAGCATTTGGTATTGTATGACACCAATCATAAGCATTTTTTTCATCATAGATTTGATGAATTCTATCTATTGCACCTTTCCAATCTACTCCCGATCTACTCCAGTCAAGTACAATTTTGACTCTTTCGTACAATCTTGATTTTTCTGGTATCATTGATAAACCGGTATCTATAATATTCAAGATATCGTCAGTTACAGCAGCAGCAGATAACATTGCAGCTATAAACATTTCACCATAGATACCGTTTTTTGTATGAGATACCGATGCGTCTCTCCAAGCCATGGAAGAACTGAGCTTTGGATTCCCGGGTGCTATATATCCAAAAAAATCTGCACGTATTTGCGCGCCAATCCACTCCCTATACGGGTTTCTATAGGTTGCTGAATGCGGGGGGATAATCATATTCACTATATTACGATATGCTACCCTTTCCGCTGTACACAAATGTAATATCGGAAGGTTATCCATCCAGCTCTCTGCTACATCTTCCGTTGTAAAATCAATTCCATATTTCTCAATTATTTTTAAACCCATAATTGTGTAATTAATATCATCATCCTCGGGCATATATTCTACATTATTAATCCAACCCTTTTTTATGTTTCCATATACACCGGGATAATCTGAAACATCACATTCCTTTTTGATATTCTCGGGAACAATGGAGGACATATAATTATCGATCGGATAATTATTCGTACCTTTGAGAAGAGCTTCTATCCTTGATCTGTACCAACCTTCCACAGGCTGACCGAGCAAGCATCCTGCACATCTTCCAAGCCAGGCACCATATATTTTATTATATAATTTATCCTTGCATAAATCGGCTTTATTTGCTTTAATCTGGAATTCATTATGAGGCTTTCCTGCATCTATGCCTGTCATATCTGAAGGCTCAATGTAGCCATAGCCCTCTTCAATAGGCAGGTTAGCCAATTCATCCAGGATGTTCCCTGCCAAAACTTCCTTTTCTGCTCCATCATCTAATAACTTAATTTCTTTTACCTTTTCTTTAAATCCTTTTATACATTTCCCTTCCTCTTTTGATTCCATCAATTCTAAATCAATCCCATCGGAAAACTTAAGCCATTGTATGTCTGCCAACATGTTACTCCCTCCAGATTTTAAATTTTAACGTCACGTCACTCCCATTAAGGTTCTTTCCTTTTTCTTTATTGCAAGAAGTATCTATAATATGACAAACACAGGAAGCTATGATGCACTCTTGAGAATCATTGTAGACCCTTCAACTAAATACAGAACGACCTTTATAGTATTGATTATTATATCAATGCTTTTAAAAAGTTTACTGCATCTCTTATATCTCTTTCAGGGTCATTTCCAACCTCCCTCTCGACTGTTAAGAAGCCTTCATACCTAATCTGAGAAAGTGCTTTCCTATATTCCTTAAAATCAATTGCTCCCTGTCCCAAGGGTTTTTCTGCAAAGTAGTCTTCTAGCCTCATATCACCGATACCGCCTTCAGCAAAAAAGTCATATATGATCTGAGGATCAGTCTTTTTAATCATAATCCCGTCCTTTGCATGGGTATGTACAATATAATCCTTTAAGGTAATTACTGCTTTCACAGGATCATCACCTGTCACCATAACAAAGTTAGCCGGATCCAGATTTACCCCCACTCCCTTACTATCAAGGCTATCCAGAAACTTTTTAAGAGTCTCCGCCCTTTCCGGACCTGTCTCAATAGCAAAGTATGCACCCACGCTCTCTCCATATCTTCCCAATTCCTCACATGCTTCCTTAAGCACCCTATATTTGGGATTGGCTTCATCCTCCGGAATAACACCTATATGTGTTGTAACCACATTGGTGTCTAAATCTTTTGCAAGCTCCATTATCTTTTTAGACTTTTCAATCTTCCATACATTATCTTCCTTAATGGTAAATCCATGCCCACCAAAATCGCCACAGAGTGCAGAAACAACAAGCCCATTTGATTTGATATAATCAAGGAGTTCCTTCCTTTGGTTTTTATCCAAATTATCCGGATTCATAATGCCTTCTACGGCATAAATTTGTATCCCATCTGCTCCTACTTCTTTGGCCTTCTTAATACCAGCTCTCAAATCCAACTTAAATGAATCGACCATAACACCTATTTTATTTTTAGCCATAAAAATCTCCCTTCTGCCGCTAACCCGCGAATTTGGGCGGAAGCACAAATTTGCCGTGTGGAAAATCTTGATTTTCCACACTAACGTACATGATGCTGCAGAGCAGCATCTCAAATACCCGGAAGAAGCTTCGAATGAGTACAGCTGTGCTCATTTGAGGGTTCTTCCTGTGTGAAGACGCCTTATCTTCACACTACACACCTACCTCTATTCTAATGCATGCTTTGCATAATTGATACATTCTGCTGTGCCTTTGAATGGGTCACCAAGGCCTTCATATTCAATGGATAAATATCCTTCATAACCATACTCTTTTAAGTAATTGATTATTTCAGAAATGGGTACATCACCATCACCTAAAACAACACCCTGATAAATACTGCCATCTATTGCGATATAACCATTTTCATCATTTACCTTTTTAAAATCCTTCAAATGTATGAACTCTATATTTTCCTTTAAATATTTGACTGCATCAAGAGAGTTTTCATTTACTAACCTGGACTTTCCGGCTAGGAGTCCGTGGTTTTCGAGTACCATCGTTATAACTTTTTCCTCTGCCAGCGCTGTTACCTGCTTAAAGCATTCAACGATCCAATCTTCTGCCTCATCAAAGGACATACCATCCTTTTTATCTCCGCTAAATACTCTCATATTTCCGGTGCCAAGCTTAAGAGCAGTGCCAATGCTTTCCTTCATATACTCAACCTGTTCTTTTCTTTTACTACTGTCTGCAAGTACAAAATCATTGCCGATTGAGTAGGAAGATACCTCCATGTCCAATCTATGAAGAAGTTCATTTATTTCCTTTATATCATTGTCTCCATTCAGAAAACAATCAAGCAGTTCAACATATTTAACACCATTTTCATGGCAGTAATTGATAAAATCAAATATCGTTATCTCTTTGTTGAATAATTTCTCCTGAAGACACCAAGCGCTTACTGATAATTTCATAAAAACCTCCATTCTGCCGCTAACCCGCGAATTTGGGCGGTA
>JAQSYD010000189.1 GCA_029256325.1 Clostridia bacterium | reverse complement strand
GCAGCATTTTCTATTGTTGTAATACCTTTGGCTCTACTGGCTGCAAGCATGATATTAATTGTTGCACCTACACTGACTACGTCCATGTAAATTGGTGCACCTATAAGCTCTTCTGCCTCTGCCTTTATTACGCCATGCTCTATAGTGACTTTCGCCCCCAAAGCCTCAAAGCCCTTTATGTGTTGGTCTATCGGTCTTACTCCGATATCGCAGCCTCCTGGAAAAGGAACTTCTGCCTTCTTGAAACGTCCAAGAAGTGCACCTAAAAAATAGTAAGAAGCTCTCATTTGCTTTGCTAATTCATAATCTGCCGTATAGTTATTAATGGTGGAGCTGTCAACCAGCATGGTGCTGATATCTTCCATCTCAACCTTTGCCCCAAGTGATAGCAGCAAATCTTTTAAATATATTACATCCTTAATATTAGGTAAATTTCTTATGATACATTTTTCATTGGATAAAACAACAGCCGGAATGACACCTACAGCTGAATTTTTTGCACCGCTAATATTTAAAACCCCTGTAAGCTTATTGCCACCTTCTATAATTATCTTTTCCTTCAATCAATTCGACCCCTTACTGTTTAATTTAACAAAATTTATGTTAATTCGATAACAATCTACTTTTAGCTATTATCATTATAGCATTGTTTTAAATATTTGATAATAGCTAAAAGAAAAAAGGCTCTATAAGAGCCCGTGGTAATTATTACTACTTTATCATTTCATATTTTTCGTCATATGCATTGATATAAACTTGTGTTTTATCAGATACGATAACCCACATTGGTGAAAGACTGTCTTCAAGCATTGGCTTATCGTTAGAGTCGTCAGTCACATTAGGAGCAAAGTAATATCCTTGTCTGATTTCCTTTATTAAAACACCATCCTCTTTTTCGCCTCTGTTTTCAAATGCCTTAAGAAGCGCCATTACAGGAGTAATAATGTTGTACTTTTTATCCGGCTTTACTGATTCCAACCAGTTGATATTTGCAGATACGACGCCTTCTTCCGTAGCAATAATCTCTACTTGACTGCTATCTATGGATATTTTACTGTATTCCTGACCAATCACCAAGCGAATATATCCTTTTCCGATTTCTTTTACCTTTGTAAATTGATTGCCGCTGTTGATTTGAAGCTGATTGATAAAGCTATAGGCATTATCCATGCATTTTTTCTCATTTATATCCTTCTGCATGATTTGAATACCTTGATTGCGATAGGTTACATATATTCCGTTCTTAACTTCTACAGATATGTCTCCATTTTTCATTACAAAGCCTTGAATTGAATTGTTAAGTTCATAATCCGCATCTTTGAAGAAAATCTCTCCAACCTTTTTTGTATCAAATTCATGATACTTTACTTTGATGGAAGGGGAAATCAATACTCTATCCGGTATCTCTGTCTCCAATTGAATATTTTTCTCCGTTAAATGCTGTTTAATACTTTCCAGCTCTTCTTCCTCTATATAAATATATTGGCTTCTACTAATTGTATATAGCTGATAGGAAAGAAATATATTAATGATTAGAAACATTGCTATAAGTATATTCTTTGCCCTACTCCAATCCAATTTACTTCCCCCTTTACTTCTCGTCCAAAATTACACCTATTTCGCCTTCTTCTGCTCCAATGATAAATTTTCTATCATACTGTTTATTTTCATTGTTTTCTACCCTTACTTCAACTACCCAGATTGGTATCAAAGCAGCATTTCTTTCAATATATGCCAAGTATAAATCATTCAAAACAACAATGGACTCTGATTTTGTGGTATTAAGTTTTGTGTCCAAGTTACCCCATACGATGTCCAATATGTCACTGAAACTCTTTATGTTAATTGCTTTGCCTTGATCTTCTATCATTCTTACATTACGTTTGTATCTTTTTACTTCCTGACCCAGTATCTCTACTTCTATTGCACTGCTGCCGGTGTCCAGTTCTGTAATAATAGGTACCCCGCCATACTTATAATCAAAGCTAATGATATAAGATGTACGGCCCCCTTGAATTGTACTTTCTACATTGGACAAGTAAAAGTCATGGGTAAACTCAATATGTTCAGTTACATATTGAGTTGCAATGTCTATGGCTTCCTTCACTCCTACAGATTTAGTATCGTTGGTTGTAACATTATACTTGTAATACTCCAATGCACCTTGTGCATCTATTGTAACATTTTCTTCTTCTCGATCCGTATAGGTTATTTTACCGTCGATATCCTTTACACTGCTTATGTTGGAGCTATCCCCATCAAAGAAATCTAAAATCTTGGGATCTGGTCTGTCGCCTATCTCTATTTCACTTTTGACCTTTAATGACGGCATAGTTGCTATAGAAACAGGCACTATAGCGTAATCCCCATAATCAACGGTTTGTTTATTAAACATATTTAGAAAAACATAACTATAATCATTTCTTTTTTCTATCTCTGTAATTACACCTGTAAGCACGGTTGGCATTTGTGCTGAAGTGAACTGATAAATGCTATCCTTGTTTTTATCGACGAGATATATTTTGCTTTTATCAGGAGATATAATAATAGAAGTTATATCCGTAATATCACTCCAAGGATTTTTTTCTATATCCAGCAGACTCTTGATATTTGCAAACTCCATATTATAATCAAATATAAACTCCACCGCTCTATTTTCTCTGATTTGCTGCAGCTGCTCTTTGGGTACACTGCTTAAGGTATAGCTTTCATTATTCGTCAGCCAGTCCCGCATCGTATCTTTTGCTCCATATAGTATAAATTCGTAGTACTCCTTGTCCTTATCCGTATTAAATATCAATGTATGAATTTGTTCTGTATGCACCACCATTTTACTAGGCTTCATTAAACCATATGCGGGTCGTAAGAACAAAACTCATTATTACTAATGATAAAAGTACAAAGGACTTCATCCGTTCTTTATTCAATATAATCACCTTGTTTGCTATCAATCAAGTTTTTACTTTAGATTCTTCAATATAATGTTGTTGATAAAATCTGTAAGTTCATCTTTATAGACATACTCTACATTGATGACTTCATCCTTAAAGCTGCCTTTTTGATCTTTCACCCTGATTACTATTCTGTTTTTGCCGGGATTAAGAGTAACAGTTTTAGCAAATATCTCAGAAGCACCAACTACCCAGTTTGACTTTTTCTGCATAATCCAATCACCACTGTTATCTGTATCTTCAAATGCTTTCTTCTTGGATAGTATGCTTTGATCTTCATCAGTTTTAAACCAGTAAACTGTCATCGTTATTTCAGAGCCATTTTCTGCCCTGCCTGATATAACCTGATTTCTTTCAAAGGTTTTGGTACCATCTAAATTTTTTGTAAGTTGAAAGGTCGTTACATCCAGTCTTCTGGCTATACTGCGATTTGGTTCTGCAAAAGCTGCTGTATTCAATGTAAGCATCGCCGCAATGATGACTGCCGGTAACACAATTTTTTTAAACATTAGAGTTTCCCCCTAGAAATTGAATAGTCTACCCATCTAACCATGTAAACCATACTTTTATTATACATGGAAAATGTTACAAACTTATTACAGGCTAATTAAGCTTATTTTACATTAACACTACTTTATGCCAAACAACAAATCTTATAGTATATTCTATGCAACAGGCAGGCTAATAAATACTTGTGTTCCCTGTCCATATTCACTTTGTATTCTGATTTTTCCCTTATGAGCCTCTACGATCTGTCTCGCTATAGATAACCCCAGGCCTGTTCCCCCCAGCATTCTGGATCGTGCCTTATCCACGCGATAAAATCTTTCAAACAGTCTAGGTAGATCTTCTTTAGGAATTCCTATTCCGGTATCTGCTACCTTCACAATGATGTTGTCCTCCTCCAGGCTTAGGTTCACCGATATTTTGCCTTTTTCCGGAGTATATTTTATGGCATTACTTAATATGTTTACAATTACCTGCTCAATTCTGTCTTTGTCTCCCATGATTTCAGGTATATCCAAATCTGAATTGAATTCAAGCACTTGTCTTTTCTGTTTTGCTGATATATTCATTCTATATACACATTCGCTTACAATTTTATAGATGCTGAATTTCTTCATATTCCATTGTGTATTGTCATAATCCAGCTTAGAAAGCTGCAGCAAGTCCTTCACAAGTCTTGTCATTCGCTCTGTTTCACTGTCTATTACCTTTAGAAAGTTCGCTGTGTATTCTTTATTTTCCATGGCACCATCCAACAGAGTTTCAGTATAGCTCTTTATGGTCGTGAGTGGTGTTCTAAGCTCATGAGATACGTTTGCTACAAACTCCTTCCTCATTCTGTCCAGTTTTTCCTGCTCTGTAACGTCTTGAAGCACGATGATGGCACCCATTGTCTCATTTTTCTCATTTCCAAATAATACTACATTGGTTTTGATGATCAGATCATTAATAACCAGGATGTTGTTTGCTTTTTCACTATTTGTAAATAAATCCTCATGATTAATTCTCCAGTTCATTCTTTCTGCTATATCATCAAAATTCTTATTTTCCATGTCTTCCTTGGATATAGAAAAAATATCATAGACAGCAGGATTCGTGTGTATGATTTCTCCTGTGCTGGCAACTGCTATAATACCATCAGTCATATTGGTCAGTATTGTATCCAGTTTGTTTTTTTCATTTCCTGTTTCATCCAAGGTCGTTTTTAGCCTGTCTGATAGATAATTGAACATGCCCGTTAACTGGCCTATCTCGTCATTGGATTTAACGGTTACAACTTGCTCAAACTCTCCCTTTGCGAGCTTTTCAGCTTTGGAGATTACATCCTTAATAGGATCGGTAATTGTTTTGGCCAATAAGCTTCCCAAAAGAACCGTTATTGCAAGTGCCCAAATGGTTGCATAGGTAAGCATACTGTTTATTTTTTTCATATTGCCTTCTATCTCTGATAGATCAGCATTTATATAGATGACTCCAACTAAGACATCGTTCGTAGAATAAATCGGGATTGCAATACTTTTTGAATACTCATTGCCCACTTCATTATCCATCACGATTTCTTTTTTCTGTTTAATAATTTGGTCTATCATATATTCAACCAAACTCTCGCCTTTTATATCCGGCTTGCCAGCTACTGCAAGCAATACTTGTGCATCCTTTAGTACTCTTACTCCATCAATCTGTCCCCCCTGGCCGATAAACCAGTTGTTCTGAATCTCATTGGTTACAAATACCCCTATAATGGACATAGCCAGCCATACAAGCAGAAAGGATATAATAACAAGCTTCCACTGTATGCTTCTTAACATGTTTTACATCCTCCTGAAGTAGTAGCCTACCCCACGTTTTGTCTGCACATATTTTGCATTGCTTGGATCATCTTCGATTTTTTCACGAAGTCTTCTTACTGTAACATCTACAGTACGCACATCGCCGTAATATTCATAACCCCATACCTCTTCTAGCAGGGTTTCTCTAGAAAATACCTGCTCCCAATTAAGGGCAAGATATTTCAAAAGCTCAAATTCTCTCAAGGTCAGCTCTATGACATCATTATTTTTTCTAACTTCATATCTATTTAAATCTATCGTTAGATTCCCTGATCGAATGATTTGGCCAGTGCCCTCATTACCGCTGCTTGCAAAATTCACACGACGAATGTTCGCCTTTACTCTAGCCATAAGCTCTCTGACACTAAATGGCTTTGTCATATAGTCGTCTGCCCCGAGCTCTAATCCTAATACCTTGTCCACTTCTTCTTCTTTAGCTGTTAACATAATGATTGGCGTATTCAAAGTTTCTCTAAGCTTTTTGCATACTGTAAATCCATCCATTATGGGGAGCATTATATCCAATATGATTAATTCAGGCTTGTGCTCATAAGTCATATTGATCGCCTGCTGTCCGTCTTCGGCAACAACAACCTTATAGCCTTCCTTTTCTAAATTAAACTTAATTATGTCAGATATTGGTCTTTCATCGTCAACAACCAGTATCTTATTTTCCATGCTCGCCACCCCTTTTATTTTTCTATTCAACTATACCGACATGTTTCAGCCTACGGCTATTTATAATTATATCATATCAATACCAGCTTATTAAACAAAGCTTTCACAATATTTTTGTATAAAAATGTATTTTTACGGCATTTATAGGACTAAAGTCCTATAAATATGAGACTTCTACCTTATACCATCAAATTGGTAAATTGTTTACAATATAAGTATCTCAATTATAATTATTTATATCCCCCCGGAT
>JAQSYD010000188.1 GCA_029256325.1 Clostridia bacterium | reverse complement strand
ATTTCATATTTCATTCTGTCTAAAGCTGCTGTAGCTTGAGGTACAACCTTTTGATTTGTTCTTGCCATTTAATATCACCTCCTGTTATTATGTTTACCGATTTCGTCTTTTATATAAGTGTTATTTATTGGATGTAATGCCATTATCCTTAGGGGTGTTTAAAACATGGCGATTACATGCAACACAAGGAAATTTGTTGGTTTTCTTGGTTGCATCTATATTGTCTGTCAATCAACAATGAACTATTCTTATTAAAATTTGTGTAATTATCCATTTTTAGTGGTATACATAATGTATTTAAATCATGAGGAATTTATTAAGAATAAAAATTAAAACTACAGTGAAATTTTTGAAGGAAAGCTAATAAAAATTGTAAAATCAGACTAAAATTATAAAAAATACGTATTTTATTAAAATTAAAAATATGATATAAATAAATTAAGGTCAAAGAAAGTCAAAGTCAAAGGAGATTGAATATGGATATTAATAGATTGACACAAAAAGCACAGCAAGCTGTATATGATGCACAGAATCTTGCTATTAAGTACAATCATCAAACCTTAGAGAGTGAACACTTGCATATTGCTATGATAATTCAAAATGATGGGCTGATTCCAAGGCTGCTGGCCAAAATGAATGTGCCATTTGATTTTTATTATAAGGATTTAAATGATGAAATCAGTAAAATGCCTAAGATGTTTGGTGCAGCAAATAGCAACGTCTATGCATCGAGACGTTTTGAAGAGATCTTTATCAAAGCGGAAGAGGAAGCTCAAAAATTTAAGGACGAATATATTAGCATTGAACACTTATACTTGGCACTGCTTGACGAAAACAACAGCATATCTTCAAAAATATTTAAAAAATATGGTATAACAAAGGATAAATTTTTGAAGGAGCTGTCCGTTGTAAGAAGTAATCAAAGGATAACAAACCAGAACCCTGAGGAGACCTATGAAGCTTTGAATAGATTTGGAAGAGATCTGGTTGAGGATGCCAAAAAAGGTAAACTGGATCCTGTCATAGGCAGAGATGCAGAGATTAGAAGAATCATTCGCATATTATCCAGAAGAACCAAGAATAATCCTATTTTAATTGGTGAGCCCGGCGTAGGTAAAACAGCTGTAATAGAGGGTTTGGCTCAAAGAATTATGAAGGGCGACGTGCCGGAGGGACTAAAAAATAAAACTGTATTTTCACTGGATATGGGCGCTTTGATTGCAGGTGCTAAATATAGAGGTGAATTTGAGGAACGATTAAAGGCTGTATTAAAGGAAATTGAAGGCTCAAGCGGTAAAATTATTTTGTTCATAGATGAGATTCACAATATCGTTGGGGCAGGAAAGGCAGAAGGTGCCATGGATGCAGGCAATCTGCTGAAACCAATGCTTGCCAGAGGTGAACTGCATTGTATAGGGGCAACTACTTTGGATGAATATAGAAAATATATTGAAAAGGATGCTGCTCTGGAAAGAAGGTTTCAACCAGTCATGGTGGATGCGCCTGACGTAGAGGATACAATATCCATACTGAGAGGGCTGAAGGAGAAGTTTGAGATTCACCATGGCGTAAGAATACAAGATAATGCCTTGATATCAGCAGCGGTACTTTCAAACAGATATATCAGCGATCGTTTCTTGCCGGATAAGGCTATAGATCTGATCGATGAAGCAGCCGCTATGCTGAGGACTGAAATAGACAGTATGCCCAGTGAGTTGGATGAGATCATGCGTAGAATCATGCAGCTGGAGATTGAGAGAGAGGCGCTTAAAAAAGAGACGGATATGCAATCTGCGCAAAGGCTGGAGGACATCAATAAGGAATTGGCTGATCTAAAGGCTGGCAGCGATTCTATGAAAGTGCAATGGGAGCTGGAAAAAGACAATATTAAAAAAATACGAGAAATAAAAAAGCAGATTGAAGAAACCAAGCATGAAATAGAAAAAGCAGAAATGCAGTATGATTTGAACAAAGTAGCAGAATTAAAGTATGGCAAGCTGATAACCTTGGAAAAAGAGCTGAATGATGAAAAGGCAAAGATGGAGCAAAATAAAAGCATGGGACAACTGCTAAAGGAAGAAGTTACAGAAGAAGAAATCGCTGAGATCATTTCCAAGTGGACTGGAATTCCCATGACTAAACTGATAGAAAATGATAGAGAAAAGCTCTTGCGCTTGGATGAAATATTGCACAAAAGAGTAATTGGACAGGAGGAGGCTGTAACAGCTGTTGCTGATGCAGTAATCAGGGCAAGGTCAGGGCTTAAGGATCCTAGAAGACCTATAGGCTCCTTCATATTCTTAGGACCCACCGGCGTTGGTAAAACTGAGCTGGCAAAAGCTTTGGCAGAATCATTATTTGACAGTGAGGACAATATCGTTAGAATAGACATGTCTGAGTATATGGAGAAGCATACTGTAGCCAGACTGATAGGAGCGCCTCCGGGATATGTGGGCTATGAAGAGGGAGGACAGCTGACAGAAGCAGTCAGAAGAAGACCGTATAGTGTAATACTTTTTGATGAAATTGAAAAGGCTCATCACGATGTATTCAACATATTCCTGCAGATATTGGACGACGGCCGCTTGACAGACAGCCAAGGACGCACAGTTGATTTCAAAAACACAGTGATCATCATGACCTCAAATATAGGCAGCATGTATTTACTGGAGAGCATGAATGAAGATGGGGAAGTGGATCCAAAAGCTGAAGCATTGGTAAATGATGAACTAAGAAGAAACTTCCGTCCTGAGTTCCTGAATAGAGTGGATGACATCGTATTCTTTAAGCCTTTGAGAAAAGAAGAGGTAAAGAAGATCATAGCTTTGCAGTTTGTTAAAATAGCAGAAAGGCTGCAGGATAGAAATATAAAGCTTACCTTAAGTGAAGACGCAAAGGAGCATATCATCAACAACTCCTATGATCCTATTTATGGTGCTAGACCAATTAAGAGATATATGCAAAAAAATATGGAGACTTTTATTGGAAGGGCATTGATAGCAGGGGATATTAAGGACGGAGACAGTATTGTGATT
>JAQSYD010000078.1 GCA_029256325.1 Clostridia bacterium | reverse complement strand
CCATCGCTGATGCCCAGTCTGAAGTGTACCGATGGTACTTTCTCTGCAAAATAGGCGAAATCCTCAGCAGCAAAAGTCTTTTCTAAGGGTAGGACATTGCTTTCTCCAATAAGTGCTTTGGCTGCATTGATAAAGTAATTTGTAAATGCCTCATCATTTATAAGCGGTGGATATTGAAGGTTATAGGTTGCATCTACAGTACATCCATATTTCTCAGCACACAGGGAAGCAGTTTTCAGCATTGCTTCATGTATTTCATTTCTGATGCTGTTATTGAAGGTTCTAACTGTCCCTGATACAGTACATTGATCCGATATTACATTTGATGCATTACCGCACTGCATGGATGAAAAAGTGATGACGTGTGAATCCAAGGGGTTAAGCTCTAGTCTGGATTTTTCATTCATTGTTTGAATAAAGTCCATAGCCGGGTACAATGGATTCTTGCAAAGGTGGGGCATGGCTGCATGGCCGCCTTTTCCCTTAAATATAAACTTAAAGTCATCATCGGATGCCATGGAGGGTCCTGCAGCAGCTTCGATTTTACCCACTGATAAATTAGGCCACACATGGAAGCCAATCATCTTAGTAACATTAGGGTCATTTAGAACACCCTCTTCAATCATGGGGACTGCGCCGCCTTCAGTTTCTTCTCCCGGTTGAAAAATGAGTTTTACACACTTTTCAAAGCCTGTTTCCTTAAGTATCAGAGCAACACCTGCAGCAATGGCCATGTGATAATCGTGACCGCATACATGAGAAACACCATTTACAGGAAGTGCATCCATGTCAGCTCTTACCGCAATGCAATCCTCTCCTTTGTTGAGTAAGGCAACGACTCCGGTATTAGCAAGCTTTACAGTGGGTATATTTAGCCTGTTAAAGAATTCAATCAGGATTTCTTGGGTTTTATATTCCTGAAAGGATATTTCGGCATTTTGGCTCAGTATGCATCGTAATTGCTTTATGGGGGCTATGTTTTTTAATACCAATTCTTTTATGTCCAACTGATCACCACCGAAGATACCTCGTTACTCATAATTTCCATGACTTCCTCAAGTATTTTGAGTGCCGCTTCCAAATCTGCCTGTGAAACATTAAGTGGGGGCAGTAATCTCACTACATCTGTTCCAGCAGTCACAACAAGTAAGCCCTTGTTGAAGCATTCATTTACAAATGCTTTGGGATCATCTACAACGATGCCCAGGAGCAAGCCAATGCCTCTT
This sequence comes from Clostridia bacterium, assembly GCA_029256325.1. Taxonomy (GTDB): domain Bacteria; phylum Bacillota; class Clostridia; order Lutisporales; family Lutisporaceae; genus GWB2-37-7. The sequence goes on along the minus strand of JAQSYD010000078.1, from coordinate 21,868 downwards.
ATTTCATTGATAACACCATATTGGGCTTTCAATTTATTTAAGCTTCCATAAGTGCTTCCATGGTCTCCCGGGCATAATGCGATAGAAGCTCTTTCGTTGGACATGAAAGCACCAATAGGAAATCCGCCTCCAAGAGCCTTTGCCATTGTGATGACATCGGGTATTACGCCAAATTGTTCATAAGCAAATAGGCTTCCCAGTCTTCCGATTCCACATTGTATTTCATCAAATATTAAAAGGGCATCATATTGATCGCATAGCTTCCTCGCTTCCCGTAGGAAATCGATATTTGCGGAAAGGACACCGCCCTCACCTTGAATAGGTTCTATTATAATACCACAGACATTTTCATCAAAACTTTTAATTAAGTCATCCATATCATTGAACTCAACTTGTTTTACTCCGCCGATTAAAGGCTTGAAATCCTGCTGATATTTTGGTTGGCCAGTTACTGACAGTGCCCCCATGCTTCTTCCGTGAAAGGAGTTGTTCATGTATAGAATGACATTTTTATGATTAGACTTAAGCTTTCCATACTTCCTTGCCAGCTTAAGTGCGCCTTCTACAGCTTCGGTACCGCTGTTGCAGAAGAAAACCTTGCTGTGGTCAGAATTTTCAACAAGCTTTTCCGCTAATAAGGTATGCTCCGTATTCCAATAGTAATTTGATATATGAATCAACTTTCTGCTCTGTTCCGTCAATGCATTTACGATGGCTGGGTGACTGTGACCCAAGCAATTAACAGCTACTCCTGACACGAAATCTACATATTCATTTCCTGTATCATCATATATCCTGCTTCCCAGACCCCTTTCAAACACAACATCAAATCTACCATAGGTGTTCATTACAAATTCTCTTGACATAGATTTTCCTCACTTCCTAATATAATCTTTGTTCCTCCAGCATTCAGTAATTCAGATAACAAGCTATGCTTTTTTGTACCATCAATTAAGTGCACACTATGGGTGCCTTGTACAAGTGCGTTGATGCAGCACTCAAGCTTTGGAAGCATTCCGCCTGTTATAATTCCATTCTCGGTATATCTCTTAATTTCATCTACGGTAATGGACGGTAGCAGTGTGGATGGATCCTTGATATCTGTATAAACTCCGTCAATATCCGTCATAATCAACAGCTTTTCAGCATTTAAGGAGCCGCTTATATAAGCTGCTGCCGAATCAGCATTGATATTATAGCTATGTCCTTCGACATCAGCCCCAATAGGTGATATCACAGGAATGATGCTGTTTTCAATTAGCTTCAGGAGAATTTCATGATTGATTGATGTAATTTCTCCTACGAAACCGATATCAATTTTTTGATCTTTCTCGTACAGGTATTTTTTTTCAACTTGAATAAGATTGCTATCCTTGCCGCTAATACCAAGTGTATTTAAGCCTTTTCTACTTATATTAGAGGAAAGCTTCTTATTGACATTACCTGATAAAACCATCTCGACAATTTCCATTGTATCGCTGTCTGTAACTCTCAAGCCATTGATAAATCTGCTTTCGATGCCAGTCTTACTGAGCCATTTAGAAATTTCGGGGCCACCACCATGAACAATGACAATATGAATTCCTAGTTTGGTCAATAACAATAAGTCTTCAATAAATGCATCCTGGGCAAGCACATTGTCCATAATGCTTCCTCCATATTTTACAACTAGAGTTTTACCCTTCAAAATATTAAGCTGCAGATGGTCTTTTTTCGTTAAGCAATATTGTTGAAACTCCATTCTTCTCCTCCAAAACATACATATTGAAAATTATTATACTTCCAATGTTATAATTATGCAATATTTTTATTGATTTATTTTGAAATTAATGTATAATAACTTTTGTATTAAATTTTTTAGATAAAAGAGGTGGGACCATGGTAAAGGTTGGGATAGTAGGAGCGACTGGATATGCGGGTGAACAGCTGGTATGGATATTAAGCAATCACCGATATTCAAAAATTGAATTTCTAAGTACTCATAATTATGCAGGCATTGGTTTTCATGAAATTTATAGGAATTATAGTGGCTTTATAGAGGATAAATGCATAGATTTAGATCAAGCTCATGATAGTCTGGAGAATATTGATGTGCTATTTATAGCATTGCCCCACGGCAAGGCATTTAAGCTGACTGAGAAAGCACTAAGCCTTGGCGTTAAAGTAATAGACTTAGGTGCAGACTTTAGATTAAACGACAAGGCTATATATGAGAGCTGGTATGAGTTAGAGCATACAGCACCGTCGCTTCTGGCAGATGCAGTCTATGGACTTTCTGAATTGAACAGAGAGAAAATAAAGAACTGCAATTTATTGGCAAACCCCGGTTGCTATCCAACAGCAACAATTCTAGGTTTAGCGCCGCTTTTGCATCATAAGCTGATCGATGTGAGTTCGATCATTATTGATGCCAAGTCTGGCGTATCTGGGGCGGGAAGATCTGCAAGTATTGCTTCGTTATTTGCTGAATGCAATGAATCTATAAAAGCCTATGGGGTGGCAGGACATAGACACACTCCGGAAATTGAGCAGGAACTGAGCAGGCTGGCACAAGAAACAGCAGTGATATCCTTTACACCACATTTGATACCAATGAATAGAGGAATATTATCAACATGCTATAGCTCTTTAAAAGCAACCATTAGTACTGAAGAATTGCAAGGGATGTATAAGGATTTTTATAAAGGGGAGCACTTCGTAAAAATATTGGATATACTGCCTGAGACTAGATGGGTGAGAGGTTCGAATCTATGTCATATAGGAATGAAGATAGATAAACGTACAAATAGAGTGATCATCCTATCCGCTATAGACAATTTGGTGAAGGGAGCGGCTGGTCAGGCTGTACAGAACATGAATATCATGTTTGGAATTGAGGAAATAGAAGGACTGAAGCTCTTGGCAATGGCTCCATAAAAAAAGTGTTGCATCTATAAACGAGAGTATGTATAATTATGCATAAAGTATTATTAAAAACGTAAAAACAATTAGTAAATTATCGTACAATGAAATGGGGGTAGATCAATGGAAAAGGCTCATCTTGTGGTTAGAAAGGCAGTAAATGAAGACATACCACAAATACAGGAATTATCAAAGCAGGCTTTCGGCATGTATGCGGAAGGTGCAGGCATAGCAGCAATAGTTGGAGAATTAAATGAAACCTATGAATATTTAAACGTTGAAATCAATAACAAGCTGATTTTCGTTGCTGAGTTGGATGGAATGATCGTTGGAAGTGTAAGGGTTGAAGTGTATGATGACAAAACTGCCTATTTAAGCAGATTTGGGGTGAAGGGAGAATATCAGAGTAAAGGTATTGGGCAAATTCTAATGAATGAAGTGGATAACTCCATGAAGAAGTTAGGAATTTATAAATTATATCTCCATACAGCATCTAGAATGCTGTCTCTTGTCAGATTTTATTATGGAAGAGGCTTTTATATTGAATCAACTACGAAAAATAAGGGCTATATTAGAGCATTATTATGCAAGGAATATGAAGTTGAAGCATTAGAGGTTCCCTACAATGCAGACTGTGAAAATTTAGCCATTATCTAAAGGAGTGAATTGTTTTTTATATTTTGAAATTCAGCAAATATTTAAAGTAAATCCACAAGATTATTAACGTAATGCTTGTGGATTTACTTTTTTTGTATGACAAAACTTATTCCCACGTTTCCCAGACTTCAGGCTCATAGCCCACAGTAGCTTGTTTGCCGTTACGCACAATAGGCGTTTTGTATAGCTTAGGATTTTTTATCACTATTTCTTTCTTAATTGTGCTGCTGCCTATCTTAGAGAGATTTAATCTTTCATAGTCTTTTGCATCCTTATTGATCAAATTTGCCAGACCTACAGCAGCTTCAACACTTTCTAACTCCCTTTTGCTCAGTTCTTTTTCTGTTAAGTCGACAAATTGGAACTTTATATTTCTTTCCTTAAAATAACGTTGTGCTTTCTTGGTATCAAAACACTTCAGTATACCAAAGATTTGAATATTCAATGCCTTCATCCCCTTATTAATAACTACATATCAACTATTTCCTATTATAACAAGGACTATTTCTCTGTGCAAACTTTAGGGAGCCTTATACATATTTTGACCTTCGTTACGAAAACTATCATTATGTATGGAGGCGATATTATGAAGTGTAAGCATTGTCATCATTTCAACAAAAGCACCAGCATTGAATTAAGCAGCGAGTTGATCGACATAACAGGAATCTGCAGCTTAAGCGGGGCTGTAAAAAAATCAAAGGATAACTGTACAAATGGCAATTTCCTCCGCAAATAATTATTTTATATGGCTTTGCATTATGATATAATTTCATTGGCAATAGTTAGAAAGCTAGTAAAAGCGAGGGAGGAAGAGCGATGAATTCAATTTTAAGAAATCATAAGGACATAGAATTTGTGAAACATCCAAAGCACATAGAGGTGTATAAAAAAGATCTGACGAACAATGATGAAAACGGCAGATTATCAGCTCACTATCTTCACATCATGCCGGGCGGAGAAATTGTGCCTCATACCCATGAAGTGCTAGAGGTATTTTATTTGATTTCAGGCAGCGGCTCTGCCTTGGTAAATGGAGAACGCCAAAGAGCATCAGCGGGAAGTGTGATTGTAGCTCAAGCAGGCAGCGAACATGGCTTAAAAAATGACGGTAATGAAATAGCCATGAAACCTGCCCTTACATCTTCTATAAGGGGATAACTGACGATGAAAGAAATTAAAATTACAGAAAATGAAGCGCAGCAAAGATTGGATAGATTCTTGAGAAAATACCTGTCCGACTACAAGCTGGGCGACATCTATAAGCTTTTTAGAAATAAGAAGGTTAAGGTAAATCAAAAAAGAGAAAAGGAAAACTATATGCTGCAGCTGGATGATACTGTACAGCTATATGTTTCTGACACTGTTCATACAGAGTCAAAAGCAGCAGTAATTCCAGCAAAGCCTCTCGATATTGTATATGAGGATGAAAATCTGCTGTTAGTAAATAAACCTTTTGGTCTACTGACACATCCTGATAGCCCTGGTGATCATGACACATTGATAGACAGAGCCTTATACTATATTTCGCAGCAGGAAGACTATAGGCCTTCACCTACCTTTACCCCATCTACCTGCAATCGCTTGGATCGAAACACCGGAGGCATCGTGATTGTTGCAAAAAATTATAAAGCTTTGAAATCAGCCAATAAGCTGGTTAGAGAGCGAGGCATCAAGAAGCTTTATCTTTGTGTAGTTAAGGGTATAATTCGTGAAGAGGGAGAGGTTAAAAATTTTCTTCTTAAGGATGAAGCAAGCAATAAGGTAGAGATTTTTGATGAGCAGGAAGAAGGGGCAAAAGGTGTTCATACAAAGTATAGACCTTTAGCCAGCAACAATGAATATACCTTAATGGAGGTTGAACTGATAACAGGTCGTCCTCATCAAATAAGAGCGCATTTTGCCAGCATAGGACATCCTATCGTTGGTGATGTTAAATACGGCGATAAGAATATTAACAAAATATTTTTAGATAGATTTAAATTAAAGCATCAATTCCTCTATGCCTACAAGCTGGTTTTTAAAGCAGAGGAAGAAGGCTTGGAATATCTGAAGGGAAGCAGCTTTACAAGTAAGCTGCCTGCAGCCTTTGAAAGCATAACACAACAATTGTTTGATTAGAGGGGTGATAGGATGAACGGTGCATTAGAGAAAAAGCTGGAAAGTGTTTTAAGCAATATCGTAATGAAGCTGGAGGAAAATCTGGATTTTTTTAAAACTCTGGATATTGAGTTTATAAATAAAAATGGTGGGAACAGTAAGGCAGAAATAAGATTAGTAAATGAAAGATTGTTTTTTAAATTAGGCAAGCTGAAACAGGAGCTGCAGCCCAAAGAGCTGATACAGTTGATTTTTCAGCAAGGCAAAAGCTTTGATGACTGTATTGTAAGCTATGTTGAAAGAGGTACTAGTATTACAATTTGGACAGAGAAAAACAATGTAAAAATCAAATACAATGAAACACAAGCCAAGGAAAGCATTCCCCATGATGATGTTACAGCCAGGAGCAACAGGGAGTACTTCGTCAAGGTAGGAGAAGCAGACGAGCTGCTGCGTGAGATTGGTATTATAAGTGCTCAAAGTAAAGTTAAGAATGATATGATACGCAAGTACAATCAAATAGACCGTTTTGTAGAGCTTACAGAGGGAATTATAAAGCAGCTGGCAGAAGGCAAGGAAAGCATCACAATTCTTGACTGCGCCTGCGGCAAATCCTATTTGTCCTTTGTACTAAATTACTATATCAAGGAAAAGCTTAAGATAAACTGCTTTTTCATTGGTTTGGATATATCTGAGCAGGTCATTGCTTCTTCTAAACAAATGGCTGGAAATTTGGGCTATAAGAATATGGAGTTTCTGCAAATGAATATACAGAACTATTTGCCGACCAGGAAAATAGATCTGGTCATTAGTCTCCATGGCTGTGATATAGCAACTGATATGGCGATTGCTGCTGGGATAAGGTATCAAGCAGAGGCGGTAGTCGTTATCCCCTGCTGTCAAAGGGAAATACTCAACCAATATGAATATCAACCCTTCAAGGATATAACAAAACACGGCATATTAAAAGCAAGACTGGCAGATGTCTTGACAGATGGGATAAGAGGTATTATATTGGAGGCTATGGGCTATGAGGTGTCTATCGTAGAATATATTTCTCCCCTTGATACGCCAAAAAACCTTATGATCAGAGCAATCAAGCAAGGGGGCAAAAACCGAAAAGCTTATGAAAATTATTTGGAGCTAAAGGACTCCCTCGGCATCGAACCAACTCTCGCAAGGCTTATTAATATATAGATAAATAGCGGATAAATTGATCTGCTATCTGATGAAAAGAAATCATTCAGCATGTCATTTATAGAATAATTGGCACCTCCCGTGGAATAATTCTAAGGGAGGTGTTTTTGTGCGAAAAAGAAAAGTAAAAGACGCTATAGTAGCCATCGTAGATGCTAAGCATAGCGACAATTGTATAAAGGAAGTCCTCGATTTAATCCATGCAGAGAAAATTTTAGCAAAAAATCAAGTAGTCGTTATTACTGCCAATATGGTAGACAACAAATCTGCTGCTTCAGGCACTGTAGTTCACCCGGATCTGCTGCGTAAGGTCATACAATATGTTAAACAGTTTAATCCTGAAAGAATTGTTGTAGCTGCCGGCTCCGGCGGAGCTCCCACAAAAAAAGTTTTTGATGAAATAGGCTTTAGTATTATCATAGCTGAAGAGCAGGTAGAATTTGTCGACTTAAATTTCGGACCTTATACGGAGTTGGAATTAAGCAGTAAAATTGTTCCGAAAACGAAGATAAACAAGCTTATGGATGAAGCGGATATTCATATTTCCTTTACACCCATAAAAATGCACAAGGAGGCAACCGTTTCCTTGGGTATCAAAAATATTGCTCTTTCATGGCCGCCTGCAGAGATACATGGTACGCCAAAGACGCAACTTGGAATACATGAGGAGCTTCACGAGTTCATCTATGCCATGGGAGAGATTTTTCCAATCGATATCACAATCTTAACGGGCATGAACGGCATGTATGGGACCGGACCCAGTGACGGCAAGCCTGTACACTCAGATTTGATTATTGCTGGTACCGATCCGGTGGCAACAGATGCAGTGGGGGCTCGAATTATGGGTTTTTTACCTCAAGCAGTACAGTACCTTTTCCGATTATACAGAAGAGGCATTGGGGAAGCTGATGTTAAAAAGATGGAGATGAAAGGCGTACCTTTAATCCAAGCAGAAGAAGCGTATAGTATGGCAGCCTTAGGTCAAAAAATTGCGATTGATAAACATAGCATATTATCTGTACATGGAAAATAGAATTTTCTATGAACTGATAAGGAAAATCAACGAAAACAGCGGAGAATGGAAGACTTTGAGAGCTAATTGCCTAAATTCAGAATAGTCACATATAAAACGTTATTACAAAGGTTAATAGGGATTGGGCGCCGAGCAAACACTATAAAACAGTGGTATAATGTATGTATAGGTTATGTTTAACGTTTAAACTATTGTTTGGAGGTGTTCACCAAGTTAGAAAAGGAAGTTTATTATTATCATAACCAAATTCGAAAGGAAGAGGTGTTAGCTATGAAAGATAATAATAAAGTATTACTTTCCAACTTGAAATACCTGAAAAACCTTGAAAGACTTGTAGATTTACAAAACAGACTGAACGAAAACAAGGTTATTCAGGATGCGAGAGAAAAACAAGGAAGTAATAGCTTTACGGCTACAAATCCAATTATTTAATAAAAAAGCAATAACTCGGCAAAAGCCGAGTTATTGCTTTTTTGGTGCATGGCACAACAATAACAAGATTTGATTTTCTTAAGAGGAATTTGTATATATTTACCGAATATTGCTATTTAAAATAAACAAAATTCCTTTAAGGGAGCTGATATTTTGTATATTATTTTGGCAGGGATCTTATTTATATCAATCACTGCGAATGTATTCCTGTTTACGAACATGTCAAAGTGTAAAAAGTCTAAACCGGAGCTATCGGCAGAGAAGTTTCTACTGCAAACAATACTAGAAACTACAGCAGACGGCATTGTAGTCGTAGTTGACGATACAAAGGAGATTATCAAGACAAATAACAGGTTTAGAGAAATATGGGGTATTATTGATGAGCGCTCTCTAGGCATAAACGGCAATAATTACATGGAACATGCAAAAGAGCTATTTGAAGATCCGTTGAGTTTCCATCGTGGAATGGATGAGATCATTGAACAGCAAAAAGAATACGCGGATTATGTAACACTAAGGGATGGTAGAGTACTTGAACGTTACTACAAGCCATTTGTACTTCATAATAGTTTGAACTGCAGCTTGTTCAGCTTTAGGGATATTACAGCCACAAAACGAGCAATTGCACTGGAGGAAGAAGTAAAAGCGCATCAGAAGCTTTTGGATGAAATTCAGCAATACGATAAGTTGAAAACTCATTTCTTCTCGATTATTTCTCATGAATTTAGAACTCCTTTAAACATTTTACTGGGAGCGATTCAGCTTTTAAATATAAATCACAGAAATATTAAGGATTGTCCAAATTACGAATATACCAAACGACACATGGAAATGATGAAGCAAAATTGTTATAGACTATTGAGGCTGATAAATAATCTCATTGATATCACTAAAATGGATGCCGGTTTTATGAATATGGAATTTACGAATCGCAATATTGTAAAGGTCATTGAGGACATTTCAGTTTCAGTGGCTGAATATGCAAAATTTTATGAAATAGAGCTTGTTTTTGATACTGAGATCGAAGAAAAGATTATTGCATGTGACGCAGATAAGCTTGAACGAGTCATGTTAAATTTGCTTTCTAATGCTTTGAAATTTACTGATAAAGGTGGACAAATACATATCAATATTTTTGACCATAAGGATTCTATTATGATCTCAGTAAAGGATACCGGGATTGGAATACCTGAAGAAATGAAGAGCGTAATATTTGATAGATTCAGACAGGTTGATTCCTCCTTTAGAAGAAAGAGAGAAGGAAGCGGTATAGGGCTATCTTTGGTTAAATTGCTAGTGGAAGCTCATGGTGGAGAAATATCCGTACAAAGTGAATTGGGAAAAGGAACGGAATTCATTATTAAACTGCCGGTTAATGTAGCGGGAGGAGCTGCGATTGTCAATGATGAAGCTGCAGCTGCTGCGGAGCACGATAATGTTGAGAGGATAAATGTTGAGTTTTCAGACATATATTCATAAAATCTGATGAAAAGGAAGCAAAGACTTATCAGTTCTATAGGGATTTTATATATGCTGAGCTATTATTTTACCTACAATCAATAGACATAATATAATTTTAATTGGTATATAACTGTATTAAAATATTAGAATATGATATCTTTTCAATTTGGGGGTTAAAATGAATTATCAAAGTATCCAAAATAAACATTTTCCCGCGTTGTCGCACCGAGATTTCAGGCTTTTTTGGACGGGACAATGTGTATCACTCATAGGTACCTGGATGCAGAATATTGGCCAATCCTGGCTTGTTTACCAAATGACCAATTCCTCCTTTCTTTTAGGTTTTATCAGTACGCTTCAGTTTACGCCGGTGTTGCTATTTTCACTTCCTATAGGGGTAATTATTGATAGATATCCGAAGAAAAAAATACTGTTTGCTGTTCAATTTGCAATGATGATGACTTCATATACCTTGGCATTTCTTGTATACATGAACTGGGCTGCATATTGGAATATAGCTATACTCGCTTGCGTTTTGGGAATTTTAAACAGCATCGATATGCCCGTAAGACAATCCTTTGTGGTAGAATTGGCTTCTAAGGAGCATTTAATGAATGCCGTAGCTTTGAACTCAATGATATTTAATGCTGCACGGGTCATAGGTCCTAGTATTGCCGGTTTGGTTTTTGGCTATTTTGGTGCGGCTACTTGTTTTTTGGTGAATGGATTGTCTTTTATACCTGTACTGATAAGTATACAAAAAATTGAAGCAGAAGGTTCCAGTGTTGTAAAAGAAAAAAGTGATTTGCTGCTTGATATAAAAGAGGGAATTGCATACATAATTAAAAATACGGAGGTTAAGACTACTGTATTGATGGTAGCTTTTAACAATGCCATCGTCATGAATTTTATGATTATGATACCTGTTATGGCTAGAACTGTTTTTCAGGGTGACTCTAAGATCTATGGATATCTAATGGCAGCCTTGGGAATTGGCGCTTTTGCCGGTGCACTGTTATTGGCAGCAACAAGCTATAAAGGTCTTCGCAGAAATATCCAAATGGCTGCTTTCTTAGGTGTAGCTTTGTTTGTGCTTATTGAAGGATTGGTGCGCAATTATCATCTGGCCTTTATATTTTTTATATTTGCAGGCTTTTGTATGACAACTGCTCTATCTTCCTCCAATACGACCTTACAGCTTAATTCTCCTGACGAATTGCGGGGAAGGATCATGAGTGTATATTCCTTAGTGGTTGGCGGAACAGCGCCCATAGGCAGCCTATACTCAGGTGCCATGTGTGAAAGTTTTGGCGTAAGCACAACCTTTGTAGTAAATGGTATAGTCGGACTGATCGTAATGTCAGCTTTAATCATATATAGACAGAGATTGTTAAAAAAGCAAAATGATATAGGAATCGTTTAATAAGTAAAGAATGAGGTTGCATATGAAAAAAGAAATTTTAGCAGAGCTTTCAGCTGATAGGCTTAATATAAAGGAGTTCTTGGAAAAGCACAGTTCCTTGTCTCAGCGGAAGGTAAAAAAGCTGTTAAAGGAAAAGAAGATACAAATCAATGGTAAAACAGCCTATTATGATAACAATGTAAAAAGTGGAGATCATATTTTGGTTGATTTATCTGAAGCAGGCAAAGACAGTACAATACCGGAAAACATGGCATTGGATATCATATTTGAGGACGAATATTTTTTAGCTATAAATAAACCAGCGGGAATGCTGGTTCACCCGACTCAGAATTATCCTAACAATACCTTGGCCAATGGAGTGAAATTCTATTTTAACGCCAAAAATCTTGATATCCCTGTGCGCTTCGCAAATCGGTTAGATCGGGATACTTCCGGCTTGGTGATCATAGCAAAGACTGGAGAGGCTCATTCCGCCCTGGCCAAGCAATTTGAACTGGATAGCTGTGAAAAGTTTTATTTAGGGATTGCAGAAGGATGCTTTGAAGCTTCCAAAGGGATTATTGACAGGCCCATAGGCATAGATGAAGAAAATCCAATAAGAAGAGCAATTAGACAAGAGGGGCAAAAAAGCATTACTGAATATGAAGTGAAGGAGCAATTCAATAAAGCCGCCTTCATTCGGTTAAAATTGATTACAGGCAGAACACATCAAATAAGGGTTCATTTGAGCAGCATAGGACATCCGCTGTTGGGCGATCAGCTATATGGTGGAAGCATGCAGAATATTCAAAGACAGGCACTTCATGCTTATGAAATGTTGTTCAAGCACCCTTACAGCAATATAGAAGTAACGCTGCAAGCAAAATTGCCAGCAGATATGGAACAGCTTGTAGAACGATTGAGAAGCAAGGAAATTGAATAGAGCATTAGGAGCAGTTTTGATGAAAAAGAAAGATACTTATATTATAGATAAAGCTTCTGCAGAGATGTCATTGCGGGATTACCTCAGCAAAAGGCTGCAGTTTTCAAGAAGAAGCATCATATCTTTGAAAAAGAGCGGAGGAGCTTTAGTAAATGGCACAGTAAGTCATATGAATATCTTACTGAAGGAAGGGGATAGGATAGCTATCGCCTTTGAGGATCATGAATCTGAAAATATACTGCCTGAACAAATGTCACTGGATATTGTTTTTGAAGATGAAAACCTGATTGTACTAAACAAAGGGGCAGGTATGCCGGTTCATCCCACCAGAAAGCATGTTATGGGTACACTGGCAAACGGTTTGGCATATTATTGGATGGATACCGGGTCATCAATTAAAATTAGACCAATCAATAGGTTGGATAAGGATACCTCAGGGTTGGTTGTATTCGCCAAAAATGCGCACATACAGCATTTGCTCTCCTTCTATATTGGAAAGGAAGAGTTTAAAAAGGAGTACATTGCCATGGTGCATGGCCAAGTGCTGGAGTCAGAAGGCACCATCGATTTGCCTATTTCAAGGGAAGCTGAAAAGGCTATGAAGAGAATTGTGCATGCAGAAGGCGATAGGGCTATTACTCACTTTAGAACAATCTCTGTTTTTGATGAATACAGCATAGTTAAAATTATACTGGGAACCGGCAGAACCCATCAGATCAGAGTACACATGTCTCATATAGGGCATCCTCTGCTAGGGGATACAATGTATGGAGGAAGTACTGAACTCATTGAAAGACAAGCGCTGCATGCAGAGAAAATTACAATGCTGCATCCCATATCTAAGCAGTGGCTCACCTTTGAGGCACCCGTGCCCTCGGATATGCAAAGGCTGCTTATAAAATATTTTTGAGGCTTGGGTATTCCTTTTCGGGAATATGCTTGACCAGCAGTTGTAAGCTGCTTATCTTAGCTAAAGCATTTGTTTTGTCTCGGGCATTTATATAGGCTTCCAATTCACCAAGGTCCATGTTTATATAATCAATCTCATAGTGATCGATTAACATTGACCATTTGTGGTCAATACTAACCCACTTTTGTTTAATACTCTTATAAAGAGCGGCAGCTTGATTCCACTCCTCAATATCAATATGCTTTTCGAGATCCACTAATTGTTTTTGCAGTGCCTCAGATTGATTGCTAATGTAGTGAATGGACATTAAACTGCCCGTAATGATGGCTATTAGAAAAACGATTGCAAATATCATCTGTTTCATTCTACACCTCATACTTGATAAATTTAAGAATTTTTGACATCTTTTAATTGGAATTTAAATTCGTTTTGATCTGTTACAAATGCAAAAAACACATCTTTGGCAGAAACAATTTGATTTATTTTAAGCTGCTCCTGCAGCCATGCGTCATCTAAATTCTTAAGGCGAAGATTATAGGACAATATCCTTCCATCAATAATAGCCGTGATAGGCAGTCCCTCTTGTTCTACGACGAGATTCATATCTTCGGTGGTTATGGTACGCTTATTTGATTTGGGTATGGTGCTCAGATCTCCTGTGGTTTCTAAAATTGCATACTCTATTTCATCTACGGAGGGATAACCGGCTATCCGCAGCTGTTCTAGCAAATCATTGATGCTAAAGCGCTGTTTGCGCATTTCTGATTCAAGAATTTTTCCGTGCTCCACTAAAATGCTGGGTTTGCCATAAATAACACCTCGAGCCTTATCACTTTTTAAAGCAACAAATGTAAAAAATTCTTCGATAATAAATAAAGTTAAAATGGGAATGATGCCATATAAAATAGGTGTATTAAGGCTTTCCATTGGAACAGCCGACAAGTCTGCAATGACCAGAGCAACAACAAGCTCAGTTGGCTGCAGTTCGCCTATTTGTTTTTTGCCCATAAGTCTCATAATTATTACAATAAATAAATATAGAATTGCAGCACGAATAAAAACGATAAGCATAGATATCTCCTTATTTCATATTGATATATAAAAATTTTCCTCAATGATGTTTTTTCATACGTATAGAAGTGATTGTTCTGCCTTAAAAGGTTTCATTTATTCATATATTCTTCAGAACAAGCCTTTTTTTATGCGGCGTAAGTAAAAAAATAATCTCCGCCAAGACGGAGATTACTATTATTATTTACTAGTGTCTAACTCCCATCGATATAGTGTGAAGCGCTTCTCCGGCTTCGTTTTCGAATATATCTTCAACAGCCATGTCACCTATCGATACGATTCCGACCAGGCGGTCGTTTTCCACAATCGGAAGTCTTCTAATTTGCTTTGAAGCCATGATATCGGCTGCTTTGTGGACATCCTCATCTGGAGTAACTGTTGTGATGTCCTTTGACATGATTGTAGAGACGCTTTCCTGTGCATTTTTACCCATGGCTAAGCCTCTGAGAACTAAGTCTCTGTCAGTAATAATACCTACTAATAAATTATTATCTACAACAGGAACAGAACCTACATCTAATTGCTTCATTATATTTGCGGCTTCTGATATACTATCATTAGCGGATATTGTTCTAACGTCTGTAGTCATAATTTCTTTTATTTTCAAAGCAATCATCCTTTCCTCAGTTTTTTCGAAAAGTATTTTTACATGATTTCATATAAATTGTCATGCTATTATTAGCTTTACCTAAAAAAATCTTTTTAGCAGTAAAAAAATGTTGAATTAAATGAAACATTTTCAATTTTTATGTGTATCTATTAATGTCAGCAAGGGGGGGAGTTCAATGAACATAGACAAAAGCATACTTCAGCGATGCAAGAAAAACGATAAAAACGCTTTTGCAGAGCTTTTTAAGTTTTATCAAAATTATTTATTCAAGATATGTTTCAGTTATGTTCAAAATGAACAAACAGCCCTGGACATGCTGCAGGAAATTTACATAAAGCTTTATAAAAATATCAGTAAATATGATGAGAAGTATCCCTTTCACCCTTGGATTAGGCAAGTCGCAGTAAATACATGCTTGAACGAGAAGCGTAAAGCAGTACCCCTGTCTATTTCGCTAAGTAATGAAGATGAAGGCTTTGCTTTGGAGGACCAGCTGGCAGCAGAGGAAGATACGCAAAAAGAAGTTGAAAAACATGATATGGCGCGTATTATCAAGCAGCACATTAATAGCTTACCGGAAAAACAAAGAATGGTTATCATATTGAGATATTATGAGGATTTAAGCTATGAGGAGATATCTGATCTTTTGAAGTTGCCCTTAGGCACTGTGAAGACAGACTTGTACAGAGCCAAGAATGCGTTGAAAGGCAGATTATGCAAAGCCGTAAATTAGGAGGAGAAAGCTATGAGCTGTAGTTTTGAGAAAGATATCATTCAGAAGTACGTAGACAACACCATAGATCCTTTGGAGCTAATAGTTTTAAAGGAGCACATTGCTGTATGCCAAGATTGCAAATTTGAGCTAGAGTTAATGAGCAAGCTTGAAAGCAGTATGTATGAGTATTTCGATAGCTTGCCTAATAATGAAATGTTGGATCAATTCGGTATGGATATACTTGATAAGTGTTATTCCAAACCCTATAGCTATAAAGACGGAATAGCAAAAGCTTGGCAGATAAACAAATTGGTAGTGAACAATGCTTCCAGATACACATCCTATCTGCCGGGAAGTAAGTTGGCTGCCAATGCAGCAAAAAAAGCAGGCATGGGTATTAACAAAGCTTTAAAAAGTTATATAAGAAATAGCTTCAAGAAGTTGATTACAGGCACTGTAAAATAGAACCGACTTTGGGGGACGTAATATGTGGGTTGTTTTATTGATATTCAAGATCATTTTATATTTGCTGGCTGCTTTGCTTTTTATTCTATTAACCGTACTGATTGTACCCTTTAGCTATAAAGGGGAAGCTGCGGTGTATGATGGTGTTACCTTCAACTACAAGGTAGGCTGGTTTTGGAACCTTTTCAATATTAGGGGGACCAGAGGCGAGGAAAGTCAAAAATCAGAGGTTTACTTGGGCAGCAAGCGACTTTTTACAGTCAAGACAAAAGAAGAAGTTGAAAAAGTGCCTGAAGAAGATGACGAAACGAAAGAGACCAAAAAGGCTGTAAAGAAAGAAAATAACCTGAAGAGTATGTTTGATACCAAGCTTATAAAAGAAGCCTTGAATTATCTAAAGAAGATTGTTAAGCAGATTAGACCTAAATACCTGCACTTATATGGCACCTATGGTTTTGATGATCCATCGATAACTGGTATGACAGCAGGATTTATATATACATTGCAAAGTATATGGCCGCAGAGCAGAATACACCTTCAGCCCAGTTTTACAGAGGAAATACTGGAACTGGAGTTCAAAGCGATCGGCAATATATATGCAGGCAAGCTGGTATGGGACACTGCCAGATTCTTGTTAAAAAAGGATATAAGAACAAAAATTTTCAAAAGAAACAAAAAAGTGAAACTTAAAACAAAATAACCGTGTAATTATTAACGAACACAAATTGAGGAGGAATCATAATGGAAACAAAATCACCTGTAAACGAAAATATGGAAACATTATTCAACAGCTTGGAGAAGTTCTTTAGAACTGAGACAGTTATAGGGGAGCCTATAGAAATCGGAGAAACTACTTTGATACCTATTATCACAGTTACCTTCGGCGCAGGCGGCGGTGGTGGCAACGGCGCTGATGAAAAAGGCAACGGCGGCACTGGCTCTGGAATTGGCGTAGGCGCTAAGATAGCTCCTGATGCAATATTGGTAATAAAGAACGGTGAAGTATCCATGCTTCCTGTAAAGAACAAATGTAACCTTGACAAGCTAGTAAGCATGGTGCCAGAGCTTGTAAAGAAGATAAAGCTTAAGAAAGACGACGGCAGCGAAGAATAAGCGGATATATGTGTGCAAAAAGCCTGAATAATTCAGGCTTTTCCTATTGTCATGAATAAATTGTCGTGCTATAATCTAAATATTGATTCATGCGCGGTTAGCTCAGTCGGTTAGAGTACTTGCTTGACATGCAAGGGGTCGCTAGTTCGAATCTAGTACTGCGCACCAAAAACAAAAATTAAGGTATCCTTATTTGGATACCTTTTTTATTTGCATCTAAAAAGCTTAATTAGGAAAATGCCATTTATTCGGATATTTGGATAATAGTTGAAAATAGATATATCCATGTTGTAAAATAAAATATATGCGTAATTATAGAATAATGCGCAACAAGCAATATTTTATGAACCTTAGGAGGGGTGAAATGAGAACCGTAGTAATAAAAGATTGTGAAGGTATTGCAGTTCCGAATGCTATCGTATTTGATATAGCACAAATGGATGTAAAGAATTGTATTGGTTGTTGGAGCTGTTGGTGGAAAACACCGGGTATATGCGCCTTTAAAGATCTGGATGAATTTTATCATCAGTACATAACCGCTGATAAGGCGATCTATTTTTCAAAGGTAACAAAAGGATTTGTAAGTGGTGATCTAAAAACAATTTTTGATAGGATGATACCACTTTATCTGCCATATACCACTCATAAGACGGGTGAATCCATGCACGTTCCCAGATACGACAAATATCCGGATATTGAATTTTACTATGATGGTGAATTTGAAACTGATGCTGGTCGTCAGATTTTTGTGGACTATATCAACCGTGTGTTTTATCAGTTCTACTCAAAGAACGTTACTGTAAAGCCTATTGCAGAATTTATGGCAGATGGAGGTAACGTCGCATGAACACTATAATTTTAAACGGTTCTCCTAAAGGAAACTCTCAAAGCTGTAATAGTAAAATTTATGCGGAAGAGTTTATAAAAAATATGAAAAACCCCTGCGAAATAAAATGTATCGCCAATACTGATCCAAAAGAGCTTGCAAGGTATGTTGAGAGCTTTGATGCAATCATTATGATATTGCCGCTTTATATTCATGCTATGCCGGGAATTGTTATGAAATTTATCGAAAGGCTGGAACGGACAACAACTGAAGGTAAATACATAGGCTTTATTATTCAAGCAGGATTTATGGAAACTGCACAGGAAAAGTATGTTGAACGTTATTTTGCAGATTTGGCAAAGCAGCTGAACTATAATTATTTGGGCACCGTCTCAAAGGGCGAGGCTGCCGGCACTTATATGTTTCCGAAGATGTTTAAAAAGGTGCTTGGATTAGTTGCTGATTTGGGTGTGATATATGAAGAAACCCATGCTTTTGATAAGGATATTGTAAAAAAGCTGGGTAAACCATATGAACTATCAAAATCTCAGCTGAGGCTGTTAAAGCTAGTTCATATGATTGGATTAGACAACGTGGGTTGGCATAAATTTCTTAAGCAAAACAATGCTTTTGATAAAAGGTTGGATAAACCGTTTTTATATTAGTATACATTAGACAGTAGCTTTCTACTGTCTTTTTTATTGTTACATTGCTCCTAGTTAATATTTGGCAATATCGTGATTTTATATGGCATGATATAATTCAATTACTGTTTAGGTTTTGGAGGTGGGTATGTCAGAAGTTATGGACAATAAAGAACAAGTAGTAATTCAGCAAGAAAATGAGAATAACTTCATTAATGATGATCAGAGGTTAATTGATTTTTTGGAAGATCAACTTCCGGAGCAGACTGCAGAAGGTTTCAGTGTCAGCCATAAAGAGTTATTGAGTCCCGATTTGCTTGAAATAGGGATTCATTATAGAATCGATTATGGAACGAACATTGGACCACATTATGATTACTTTTTATTGCAAAAAGGTATGCAGAATAACTGGAGTTTGATAGCGAAAGCCCCTGAAATTAATATAGGTAATGATGACGCAATAAGATTGAGAGAATGGCACACAAGAATTTACCAGGAGCAAGTTAAGCAGGCTCAGAAAGCAATAGATAGGAAGTTTAGAAGTGAAATCTACAAAGAAGGACCATCACTTGTCAGTTACTATGGTGGTACTGTAGAAAAGCTTTCGGACACAGAATTAATTATTCAAGTTGGATATTGGGTGGAATGGGACAAAGAAAGCAGCCATACAAACAAGCTATATAAGTATGTAGTAAAATTAAGGCTGGATTCTGAATCTAACTGGATAATTGAAACAGCAGATGAGATAAAAACTAATTAAATTTGCAATATAACCAAGACCAAGCTTTAGTGATGAATAAATGATTAGTTTGTATATGTAGAACCTGACTTTTGTCAGGTTCTTTTGTTTACCATTTATTATTGACGAACATAGGTTCGTGCGGTAAAATTAAATTACATTTTTACAATTATTTGAATATTTTTACAAACTTATGCAAATTATAATAAGTTTAAGTTATAATTGAAAGAGGTAATATTATGGTTGAAATTGACAAGAAAGGTAATGAGTTACTGGTCAAGTTTGATTATACAGTGGAGCATGTCAACTAGATTAGGACCATTAGGCCCGCTAGATGGGATAAAAATGAGCGTGTCTGGGTTGTACCAAATAGTGAAGGTATGCTTGATATAATTAAAAAGCTTTTTTGCAATGAACAAGTGGATGTGGCATTTGAAAAGTCAGGATATAATGAAAAGATTACGCTAGAGTATCAGAGCTTTATGAGGCTTAAAGGCTACAGTTGGCAGACCCAAAAGCTGTATACAAGTCATTTGAAGCGGTTCATCAGTTTTATCGATAAAGATTTGGATAAAGTTAATAATAGCGATATAAAAGGCTATTGTTTATCACTTATGGAAAATAACAATCACTCTAAATCCTTTGTAGATCAAGCTGTAAGTGTAATGAAGCTTCTATATAAAGAGGTATTACCTACATCAGATATTATCACAAATATACCCAGACCCAAAAAAGATAATAGACTGCCTAGTATACTAAGTCAACGCGAAATAATACAAATACTTAAAGCAACCAACAATGAAAAGCATAAGACTATATTGTTCTTAGTATATTCTGCAGGCTTGCGTGTCGGTGAAGTAGTACGTCTAAAGCTTGAGGACATAGATAGCTCAAGAATGCTTTTAAAGGTTAATAAGGGCAAGGGATCAAAGGATAGATATACCTTGCTTTCACAAATCGCATTGGAGCAGTTGAGAAAATATTATAAGCTTTATAAGCCAGAGGACTGGTTGTTTGGCAGCAGCAAGCCCGGTGACCATATAACTGAAAGGACAGTTCAAAGAATATTTGAGAACTGCTGCATTAAGGCAAAGATTAGCAAGGATGTATCAGTACATACCCTTCGTCACTCATTTGCAACACATTTATTGGAAAGCGGAGTGGACTTGCGGTATATTCAAGAATTATTAGGTCATGCAAGTACAAAGACAACTGAGATATACACTCATGTGTCACAGAAAAATATATCTGATATATTAAGTCCATTGGATAGGTTGGTCGGGATTAATAAGTAGAAAAAACACCTCAGCAGTAAGGCACTTATACGACACCAAGGACGTAATACATACCTTATACAGATTTAATGCGACATAAGTGTCGATAGTGAAGTAGTTATACGAAATCGTTGAGAGAAAGAGGGTAAAGCTTTGCAAGGAACTAGTAACGATAGGAATATACCATTACCAATTCAGAGAGAAGTTAGGCAACGGTGCGGTTTTGGTTGTGTAGTCTGCGGATTTCCTCTATATGAATATGATCATATAAAGGGTTGGGCTAATGTTCATGAACATGTTGCAGAAGATATAACCCTATTATGTGATTTACACCATCGCGAGGTTACATCTGGTCTATTACCAAGGGATAAAATCGTTGAAGCGAACAAATCTCCTTACAACTTAAGAAGTGGCATTAGTAAACCATTACAACTTCATTTTGAAGGAGACTTATGTGAAATACATATAGGTGGTAATTATTTTACTACCCTAATGTCCGGAGATTACACAGAATCAATACCCATAATAGTTGATGGCATTCCTTTGATTGCTTTTATCTTACAAGATGGTCATTTGTTATTGAATGTTAACTTATTTGATGAGTTTAACCAACTAGTATTGCGTATTGTCAATAATCAATTGTTTTATTCAATAAGTCCGTGGGACATCCAAATTGTAGGAAAGACACTTACAATTCGTGAAAAAGCAAGGAAAATGCTAATAAGGATGACTTTTGAACCACCTAACAAAGTGATAATAGATAAAGGACGCTTCTTATGTAATGGAGTTGAAATACTGGTTGATAGTGATCAAATTCTTGTTACAAACAATAACATTTTAATTCGTGGCTCTTCGTCAGTTAATTGTCACGGAGGTTTGATAATCGGGCCAACTTCTAAACCTATTGGCGGTTTTATGTCTCTTCAGGGTGTTAATAGATATCTTGGCGATTCTAAAGCATCATTAGCTTGGGCTAAAACAGTTAAAGAAGAGTTCTGAGTTTACGACTTCGTATAACAATGCACTCCCGTTGTTCATGGATAAATTATTAAGTTAACTGAGGAACAATAATCTGAGCAATCACTAATAGTTTGTGGTGGATTGTCACACCCCTTCACCGGGAGCGGAGCTCTGCCAGGGAGAAGGTCTCCGAGGTCCGGCTCAGGGGCGTCGTGAGTGCGGAACGTTATAGGACATACAGGTGCAATTGGGCACAATAATCAATAATAGTCATGATATGAAAGTTGAGGTACATATGAAGACTCTAATTATTAATGGTTCTCCTAGAAAGAATGGAGATACAATGACTTTGGTCAACGAAATGATGAAATTTCTTGATGGAGAGGTGCGAATTGTTCACACATACTATGAACAGATT
>JAQSYD010000077.1 GCA_029256325.1 Clostridia bacterium | reverse complement strand
TCCTTAAAACTGTAAACGTATTTTTTCACTAGCGTTTACCTCCTTTAAAATTTGAAGTATTGTACTTGCAGTTTCTTCAATGGCTTTATCGGCAACATTAAGTATCAAGCAGCCGATATCTTTCATTATTTGATCTGCATATTTTAACTCATAGTCTATACGTTCAAAGCTTGCATAATTGGCCTCGTCGCTTAAACCGTGAGCTTTTAACCTTTCCATCCGTATTGTATTCAGCTTTTGCTTGCTGGTTATCAATCCGAATATTCTTTCCTTGGGAATTTCAAATAATTCCTTAGGGGGTACCACTTCCGGAACAAGCGGTATATTTGCTACCTTTATATTTTTGGTAGCTAAAAAAATACTCAAAGGAGTCTTAGAGGTCCTAGAAATGCCAATAAGCACCAAGTCAGCCTTTTTTATAGCTCTTGGATCCTTGCAGTCATCATATTTTACCGCAAAGTCTATGGCTTCCATCCTATCAAAGTATTCCTCATTCAGCTGATATGTGGCTTCTGGAATCAGCTTGGGTTTTTGATTAATTACCCGTGATAAAGTAGTTAATGCTTGTTCCATTATATCAAAATATGCAATGTTGTATTCCATTGCTCTATGTATCAAATAATCCTTCAGCTCTTTTTGCAGCATATCAATGATAAGCAAGCTGTTAAAATTCTTTGTTGATTCGATGATTTGGTCTATTGCCATTCTGTCTTTGACACAGAGAAATCGATCAATAATAATTTCACTATCTGCAAACTGCGCTGCTGCCACTTTTGCTACAGTTGCTGCAGTTTCTTCAAAGGAATCGGATATTGCATATATTACGGCATTAGCCATTTTCATTTAACACCCTCATTCCCGTACCAAGCTCGTATAAAAGCTTGGTTAAGGTAGTTTTGGATACCTTACCGGTCACTTTAAGCTCCTGCTTTCCATCAGTACCTTTAATCACTTCTACAACAGGAATACTGTCTATTTCTTGGAGTATGATCTTTTCAGCTGCTTCTAAAACACTTTCTTCATCTGTAGTGAATATTATTTTGGGCATTCGAGACATAATCATGCCTACAGGAAGCTTTTTAACCTCTGTATTGCCCACCGCAATTTTAATAAAATCCTTCCGTGATACAACCCCGGAAAGGAATCCATTATTCTCTACATAAATGGTTCCTGTGTCCTCAAGAAACAGCCTGATGATTGTATCATAAACGGTAGTATCCTCTGACACAATAACAGGTTGTGACTTTATATCCTTTACCTTAATGCTTTTAATGACATCAAATATTGCGCTGCTCTTATAAAAGTAACCCATTTTAGGTTTAGCCTCTAGTACACCTGACATTGTCAGAACCGATAAGTCAGGTCTGATTGCAGCTCTGCTTACATTTAGTCTCTCAGCCAATTGACTACTGGTTATAGGCTGGTTCTTTTTTACAAGATCTATGATTAATCGTTGTCTGCTTGTAAACTCTATTATAATCACCTGCCCATCCAATATTTGATACGTCATTCATACAGGTGGAACTGCATAAATGAATACACCATAAGTGGTATTTAAGTCAAATTTCTCCATTATAAGCTACGTTATATGTTTCCACATCAATTCGCTTAATATTCAAAGAGCAAAATACAAAAACATATTTGTGTAGATAGCGCTGCCCTCAATAAATATTATCACAAACCTTCAAATATCTGCAACATTTTAATGAAAAATTTGCAAATTTTCTAATGCTTTAACAATAGTTCCATAATTATAATAAATGCTTGTATCTATTATAGCATTTTTTATAACTTAATAGAATGACAGCGGCTATGAAACACGAAAATCTACTATAAAATCACAAGAAAAAACCCTTGTACTTTTACAAGGGTTTTTTGTGAGCCTATATGTTATTCTTTTTCGGGATCTTCCTCTTTTTCAGTAGTTGTATCAAATTCAACAGAGGTCTGATAAGTAAATGGCTCTATGTTCTCTTCTTCTTTGCGCTGCATATTACCGGTAGCTTTTTTTATATCACCGGCTACATTTTTTATTTTTGATGCAATATCATCAGCAGTATTTGTAATTACCTCATTAATTGTAATAACCTCTTTATTAGGTCTTTCTACCTCTATTGTACATTTTGCAAGAAGTGCCACTGCTGCGCCAACTGCTGTATAAAGTGGAATTGCAAGTGCACCTATAGCCCCTGCTGTTACAGGAATATCAAGTATGACATAATCATCTTTTTTAACTTTTATTCTACTAACATTCCCTGCGCTAAGAATAGCTTTTAGCTTATCCATCGCTTCAGATCCCTTAACACTAATAGATTCGGATACTGTGTCTGTCCATTTTTTGTTGCCTTCAGCTTCAATGTTGATTAAGGCATCAACCACATTGCCCTCTGCAGCTTCTAAAGCTTCTTTAGCTTCCTTATAGCTGACTCCAGTCCTGTCTCTTATAATGTCGATTTTTTCTAGTGTAATATCCATTATACCGTCTCCTTTCTTATGTTTGAATACTTTTATTGTTTGCTATTTTTTATCTCATTTAAAAAATCCAGGCTTTTAAAATGTTTGTCCAAATGAGTTTCCACAAATCTTTTCACCAGTCTGTCAATCTCATTAAAAATAGTATTATCAATTTTTAGGGTGTTTAATCTAGAAATTTCAGTATTTAAAAGTATCCGTATCGTCTCTAGAGTTCCCGGACTGATTCTAATTACATTCTTTCCAAATTTTTCGCATTCACTGCAAATAACGCCACCCATTTCAATGTCAAATTTATATTCTTTCACTTCATTTTTACCACAATGAACACATCGCTGCAAGCTTGGTCTATACCCGCTGATATCCATAAGCTTCAGCTGATAGGCTTCATTAATGATGCCTATAGGTATTTCACCTTCTGCTAAATAATACAGCGTCTTGGCCAGCAACAGAAACAGCCTTTCACTGGATAACTCCTCCTCTGAAACAGCATCAGCCATTTCTACGAAAAAAACAGCATAGGAAAGCTTTAAAAGGTCATTGCGAAGATTATAAAAGGTTTCTCTTGTATCAGCTTGAGAAATCTGATACAGATTTGCACCCTTGTATAGTACAAATTCGCTGAAAGCAAAGAGTTCACTGGAAGCTAATAAACTGCTTTTCGGTTTTCTGCAGCCTTTTGCAACCGCCTTTATCTTTCCTTTATTCCTGGTAAGTATCGTAAGTATCTTGTCAGCTTCACCCAAATTGGTATATTTTAAAACGATACCCTGGGTTTTTGTTATTGCCATGACTTTTCTCCTATTTGTATCCTAGGCTCCTCAATATTGAATTGTTATCTCGCCAGTTTTTTCTAACCTTTACCCAAAGCTGTAAATTTATCTTGCAGTCCAGCAAAGTCTCTAGATCCACTCTGGCTTTACTGCCAATTTCCTTTAGCATTTTGCCTTGTTTACCTATAATGATGCCCTTATGTGAATCCTTTTCACAATAGATATTGGCTTCAATATCTATCATTCCTCCGCCTTCCCTTTCTTTCATGGACTCAATCTCTACCGCTGTACCGTGAGGAACCTCATCTGAGGTTAACTCTAAAATCTTTTCTCTGATAAATTCTGAAACAACAAAACGTTCGTTAACGTCTGTCGTAATATCGGCAGGGAAATACAGTGGTCCCTCCGGAAGTCTCTTAATGATTTCACCTAGCACCACATCTGTATTCATGCCCTCTTTAGCAGATACAGGTATCAAACAGTCAAAATCGCTTTCATTGGAGCTGAATTTAGTCAACAAAATCTCCAGCTTCGCTTTATCTATTTTATCAACCTTGTTCAATACAAGTATTACCGGTGATTTTACTTCTCTCGCAACTTCTATGATATCCATATCAGCTGTGCTTATTTCCATGGAAGCATCGATAACCGCAATCGTTACATCCACACCCTTTAGGGATTCAGTGGCAGCGTGTACCATGTATTCACCCAGTTTATGCATCGGTTTATGTATGCCCGGTGTATCTATAAATATGATTTGGCTTTTCTCATCTGTATAGATACAGCGTATTGAGTTTCTGGTAGTCTGGGGCTTGCTGGAAATTATGGTTATTCTCTCTCCCAGAAGCTGATTGATTAGTGTAGATTTTCCTACATTTGGTCTTCCGATTACTGATACAAATCCTGATTTAAATTTCTTTTCCAAATTATCACCTCATAGTTTTATCCTTAGAATTTTATAAATGCTTCAGGTAGTAGCTCCTTCAAAGTATAAATCTTAATATCCTTTCCATTTTCAAATATAAGCTTTAAATCTGTTCCCCATTCTGACATAAACTGTCTGCATATTCCACATGGATATGTATAGTCTCCGCTGCTGCTTACAATTGCAATCGCTTCGAATTCCTTGTCACCCTCTGATATAGCTTTTGTAAATGCCACTCTCTCCGCACATATTGTCGCTCCAAAGGATGAATTCTCAATATTGCAGCCCGTATAGATCTTGCCCGATGTTGTAAGCAAGGCTGCACCTACGTTAAAGTTGGAGTACTTTGTATATGCATAATTCATTGCTTCTTTTGCTTTTGCAATCAGATTGTTGTAATCCACATTCCTCACTCCTTAATTTCTACTGTCCCATAGTCTGGCACAACTTGTATCCAGGTATTGCCTTTATTTAATTGTATTTGATTGCCTTTTAAATCCTTATAAGTTGTCTTAGCATTTCTATCCGTTTTGCTCCATTCAATTTCTATGAGCTTTCCTCCTGAAATCAGGTATCCTCTGCCGCTGCCTATATTTGATAAATCCAAACGGCCAACATTGTCAACTACTTTTGTAGATACCTTTTCAACAATGATATTTACAGTAGTTACTTCGACATTTGTTTCTTTATCCTTCAGTCTAATTCCATTTATTGTTCTATAAAATATTTTTTGTGTTTCATCATACTCATAACCGGCTTTATAGTTATGCTTATAATCAATAACAAACCCCTTAATAGCCTTACCATCTAAATCTATAAAGCTATCCGCTATATTCATTTTATAATCCCATTTCTCTTGGGAAAACTTTTTAACATCCATCACTTCTCTGGTCAACTTTGTGCTGGTATATAAATTGTGAGGTGCTTTTCTATCCCTTGCCCGCCAAAAATTATTTTCTCCTTTTAACTCATCAAGAGAATCTATCTTTAGATTTTTAATGTCTCCCAAGGCTTCAGGACTTCCGCCACAATGTACATATACCGCATTGTATTCCATTGCCTTATCAATATAATAGGATCTGGCACTTCTGACAGGCCCTATTTTATCAGCGGATTGATGATGATAGATTGCCATATATCTTGTAATACCGCCTTCTGCAGGCATTTCATAAACGATATCGGCATTTATGAGTCCGGATTGGGGTCTTGCACTGGCCATATTGTCTATCATAACTGCTACAGGTCTTATATCAAGTTGATCCTTTTCCATCGGCAGCCCAGTCAAAGAGCACAGGTTTTGATTTATTACCGGTGCAGGTTCTTGAACAATTGGTTCCTCCGGAATCGCACTTAAATCGTCGCCGGCAGTTGGGATGTCCTGCTCATTTTTAATGGCATCCTTACTGCAGCCAGACAGAATAAATATCAAACATAAAATGATCGCTATAACAATACTTCTCTTTCTCATAACACAGACCCCTCTTTCAAAATTAAATAATAAAAAAATTATATACCAGCAAAGTAATCAGGGCTCCTATAGCTGCGCCAAGCAATACCTCTATCATACTATGTATTTTACTTTCCACTCTGCTTTGCACTACTAAAAGGCCTAATAAAAAAGCAAATAAACTAACTAGTACATTTTCACTTAAGAGTGCAGCAGCCGTTACAAGAGAGAAAGCTACTGCTGCATGACCGCTAGGCATTCCGCCTTGCAGTATGGTTTTTCTTGAAAATCTCATTTTGATTAGAACAACAAATATTAATATACCTAAAATTGTAATTGTGGTTATATGCAGTTGTGATTTTAAAATTCTTGAGATTATTGTCTCTGTTGTAGAAATCGCTTTGTTAAAAAACACCAAGTAACCAATGGCAACAGCATTAAATGAAGCAAGAAATACTGCGCCTGCAGCTACATCCTTAGAAATTTTAGCGAGAGGATGATACTTATCGGTAAATAAATCAATCGACTTTTCGATAGCTGTATTGATCATTTCACATATTAATACCAAAGATATAGCGAAGATAAGCATGATGACATCTGTTCTACTGAGCTTTAAAAACAAGCTGATTATAATAATCAATAAAGCTGCAGCTGTATGTATTCGCATGTTTCGCTGAGTCTTCAAGCAGTATAACAAGCCATTTAGCGCAAATCCAAAGCTATCCAATAACCTTCTATTTCTCAAGGTGAGTTACCTTTGAATATTCAGCAGCTGAAGTATCTCATCCTGCTTCTTTAACATTTCTTTTTCCAGCTCTTCATCCTCGTGGTCCATTCCCAGTAAATGCAGTACGCCATGAACTGTCAAAAAAGCCAATTCTCGTTCAAAGCTGTGTCCATACTCTAGGGCTTGTTCTTTAGCCCTCTCCAAAGAGATTACGATATCTCCCAGCAGCATATCTTCTTGTACATACTCTTCTTCATTGCTGTAATTTTCATCTGTCTCTTCAAATTCCTTTAAAGGAAAAGATAGAACATCGGTTGCGGTATCTTTATTTCTATATTGCTTGTTGAGCTCTTTTATTTCACGGTTGTCCACAAAGGATATACTGACCTCATAATCCTCTTCTACCTCAACCTCTAATACTTTTTGCACTACTTGTTCTATTAAGGCTTCCATTTTAGAATCCACTTCAACCTGTTCCTGTCTGTTGTCTATGAATACACTCATTTTATCAGCTCCTTCATTTTGCCTTATGCTATAGTTATTATTACCTCAATAAGCCCTGATATTCCAATTGCACTATATGTCTTTCAAGGTTTCAGGGTATTCTATCCTATCATGAAATATTCCTGCCAAAACCTTTACGAATGCCTTTGCAACCTTATCCAAATCTCTTAGAGTAATATCACTTTCATCCAATTGATCATCCTGCAGTTTTTCTTTGATGATCTTTTTAACACCTAGCTCCACTTGATGCTGTGTAGGTTCTGACAAGGATCTTATATAGGCTTCTACAGAATCAGCCAGCATTACAATTGCAGACTCCTTAGATTGCGGTCTTGGAAAACTGTACCTGAATTTTTCCTCTGTTATTGTATCTGCAGCCTCACTGTTTAGCGCTTTATGATAAAAATATGCTACCAGGGTGTTGCCATGATGCTCTCGAATGATATTAATAATAGAGGATGGCAGCTTATTTTTAGTTGCTAAATCGATTCCATCCTTTACATGGGAAGTAATGATCAAAGTACTTAGGTTGGGCGTGATTTTATCGTGAGGATTATCTTTTGTTATTTGATTTTCCTTGAAGAAATAAGGACGCTTCAGCTTGCCTATATCATGATAGTAAGCACCTATTCTACAGAGCAATGAATTGGCACCTATTTCCTCTGCAGCCGCTTCTGCAAGATTTCCAACCAGTATAGAGTGATAATAGGTCCCCGAAGCTTCAATAAGCAGCCTTCGCAGTAAAGGCTGGTTTGGATTTGACAACTCTAAAAGCTTGATAGGGGTAATGATATCAAAGGTGGCTTCAAAGAAAGGAAGCGTACCTATGGTCAATACGGCAGAAAGGATCCCCCCTACAAAGCCAAAAACAGCATTTGTAAGCATAATGCGTGTATCTGAATTATATAGCAAGCCAAAGCTTATAATGATCATTACACTAATGATGCTTATAACCAGACCTGCTAAAACGATTGTACTTCTATGATGTGTTTTATGCACCAGTAAAGCCCCTGCAATACCAGCAATCAACATTGCCACCAGTACAGTGGCATTTATGCCCGTTATCATGCTTATAAAGACGGCGCAAATCGTATTTGTTATGATTGCAATTTTAGGTTGAATCATTATTGATATAACCATGGTAAATGCAGGAAGCAGAATCAGATATACCGAGATACTTTTCGCACCTGCCGCCACTATTAGAGAAAGTAAAATAGTTAGACCTATTAAAAACAATTCACTGTTGTTTTCCCATTGCTTCTTCGCATATAAATAGCAATACAGTCCTAATATAAACAAGCCTACAATTATACTCATAGAATATCCGGCATACAACCTAAAGGCTATAATTTGACTTCTGCTGTTGTTCAACAAACCAAAGGATTGTAAAAGTTGAATCTGATGGGCTGTAACTTCCTGCCCCTTGGTTATAATTTGAGAATCTTTTTTTATGATGACTTCTTCAACATTTTCTCTCGCCTCTTCTCTTTGCGCCGAGGTCGTTGCTTCGTCATAGAACATGTTTGGTTTTATGATAATGATTGCAATGTTTGAACCCAGTTTATTAAGCTTGCTGTCTTCAGGTAGGTTATCAAAGAATTCTTTGATTGCTTCTCGCTTATCGTTGATTTTAGCTTCTTCAATATTTTCATTTAACAGCTGATTGATGATATACAGAATTTTATCCTTTAGCTTGTTCAGCTCCCCCAGGTCAGCATTTAGCAAAGTCTTGTAGTAGCTTTGATCCAAGCCGATATTGGATTGCTGCACCATTAGCTGAACACGCTGATTTTCATCAATATCTGCTATGCCTTTTATTTCAGTCAATAGATTAAAGAAGGTTTCAATCTTTTTCTGAATATCGATTTGCACTGTACGATCCAACTTATAGACAGCTTGTACAGCCTCTTCTGCCGCTCTCATCTTTAGTTCAGTAGCAGTCTTGTCCACTAAATCAGAAGGAGCGAATATATCTTCTACAGCGATATCCCCTACACTGATATCATATCGCTGTGGCGCAGTACTGATTAGTAAAATAGACAAAATGGCTAAAAATAAGCCTACAAAGATCAGTGACTTTGTAGTGATGTCTAATTTAATAAAATATTTTATTTTTCCCCATATCTCATGGAGCTTCTCAAATCTTTTAGCCATTTCATCACCTGCTTATTCAGAAAAATCATTCAGATCTTCTTTATTTATTTCGTACTTTTCATAAGCCTTTATAATATCCTGTACCAGCTTATGTCTTACAACGTCCTTCTCATTGAAATATATAAAATCCACTCCGGGAATACCCTCTAATATCTCCATAACGGTTTTCAACCCGGAGGATTTACCTCTAGGCAAGTCAATTTGTGTAATATCACCGGTAACTATAACCTTTGAACCAAAGCCCAATCTTGTTAAAAACATTTTCATTTGCTCCGGTGTAGTGTTTTGCGCCTCATCCAATATAATATAGCTGTCGTTTAAGGTCCTGCCCCTCATGTAAGCCAATGGTGCTACTTCTATCAGACCCTTTTCCATATTCTTCTGAAATACATCAATACCCATAATATCATGAAGTGCATCGTATAATGGTCTTAGATAGGGGTCCACCTTTTCCTGTAAATCTCCCGGCAAGAATCCAAGCTTTTCCCCGGCTTCTACAGCGGGGCGAGTAAGTATGATTCTGTTTACCTCTCTATTTTTGAAAGCTTTTATGGCCATGGCCATGGCTAAATAAGTTTTACCTGTTCCTGCAGGCCCTATGCCAAAAACGATATCATTTTTCCTGATGGCATTGATATAATCTTTTTGCCCCAAGGTCTTACACTTGATCACCTTTCCTCTAGCTGTTGATATCACAACATCATCAAAGTCATAGGTTTTGTCCTCATCACCCTCTTTGACCAGTGCAATGATATAGCTTACCGTATGACTGGTAATCTCCTCACCGTCATCCTGCTTCTTCATGAGTATTTCCAATGCTCTTCTTGCCATTTCTATATTTTGTTCTTCACCTATTATTCTTAATTCGCCTTCTCTTATCAATACGCTGACCAGCAGTTCTTTTTCGATAATTTTCAAATTCTCATCAAAGCTTCCAAAAAGCGCTTGTGTTTTTTCATGATCAACCAATTCCATGCTTTTTTCTGCGAACTTGTTGCTCAAATAATACTCCTCCTATTGTTTTTAGATTTAATCTTAATGTATTCTCTTTTTAACCCCAATTTCCTCCAGTATCTCTACTGATATTTTAGCCTTAACCGACTTTTTTTCTACAAAGTAGTCTATTTTTTTATCAAGAACTACTGCATCTTCTGACAGCTGCAGCTTGAGCCTTTGATTCAACCGCTCTTCACATCTTTTCTTTGCTTGTTCTACCGTCAGGGTTTTAGGAACCTTTACAAGCTCTTGATATTCAGTAGATAATAGTTTTACTGGAAAAATGTAATCACCAAAGCTTAATATATTTTTTTCCTCTCTTAACTCATTATATTCGTTATAAGGAATAGATTTTTTAAAACCGAACTCCTTATCCAATATTTTTATCTTGTAATGGGTTGTATTACGCCCTGTTTCTTTAAACTCTATCTGCTGCAGATCCATCTCTTCAGCATCCTCATACCAAGTCCTGGCTGTTATTTGAGCTAGGGAGTGCACAAGCCTTGTCTCGGTATTTTCTCTAACAATGGTACCCATAACAAGAACCTGACCTTTTTTTACTGTTGCTCCGTCCTTTACAACGCCATCTCCATTTAATACAAGAATTTTATCTATTACACCACTTTTAGAGGCTACAATATCGCAGGCATCTGTTTTACTGATTAACTCCGGCTCTTCTCTTTTTTCCACCACTTCGATTGTCGCTTTAGTCCCTCTAATCTGTATCCCAATCCAAGAAAGCTGCGGCAGCTTTATCAACACTCTGTTTTCTATGGCATGCCTGTCAAGCTTAGCTTTTCGTACGCCTTCCTTTAAGCCTTCCTGATTGACTATTTCCATTACCGTCTTTGGATCGATGTTTTTTACTCCGATTACCTCAATCATCCAAACATAAGAACACATGATATAAATCATAACCACAAGCATAAGTACACTGGCTGTAAACAGCTTGTGCCGCTTGAGGTTTTTCCACATAAAAGGAAGACCCCTCTTCTCCTTTATTTCTATGGTACTGTCCGTTTTTCTGACAATTTCTCTCATTTTACCAAAGTTCGCTAAGCCTATCTTTGCACTAATAGAGGTATAGCTTAACTTCTTTATATCCCATATGTATATTCCATTTGATATTGCCATATTAATAAAACGCTCAATTTTCAAGCCTTCTACAATAATAATAGCATATCCTCTAAAGAAATTCCATAATCGTATGACGATCATAATCCTTACTCCTCTCTGCATTCGGAAGCAATCACTTTTACAGGGTATGTTTAATAGCTGACGCTGTTGATTTCTCCAGTTATGGTTATTTCCTCCTGAAGTATGGATTTAATATTAAGCTTTGAACCATGAATAGTAAGGATTCCACTTCCTGTATTCACTCTGATTTGGTCTTCATTATACTCCAGTATTCCTTTGTGATTCTCTACAGCAACGTTATTGCTGCCAATTAGTGTTACCTTTGCAACATCCAATATGATATCCTTAGGAAGCTCCAATGCATTAGACAGGGTTTCCTTAATTTTATATGTCCTTTTCTTCATAACACCCACCTCTATATAAATCTATGCCAACTCAATATAATTAGAATAGAAAAAAAACAGGTCAAGCAATCAAATTGCCTGACCCGTTATCTTATCTTGAGGTTTTTCGTAAAGCCTTTGGCTTCCCTAGCACCTCTGCCATTATGATACTTTTTTGAAGATCATTTATTGTTATTTCTTGCAATAGCCCTGAATATTCTACGGTGGCAGCTTCACTTCTAAAGCTCATTGCTTCCGTAGCCTCTAAGGCTTCTGACCTCGAGCCCTCCATAAACGTTTCCGGTTCTCTTTGCATAATTGAACCTTGCGATTTTGACTTTTGAACCGGTGCCGCACTTTTTTTCATGCTTGTGACGCCGCCGGAGGCATTTGGCTTATTCATAGCCTTTGCTGTCTGCTGTACCTTTGGTTTAACAACCTGGGCATCTTCCATTTGCTCTTTCTGCTGTTTACTATTTTTAGCTACTGATTGAAAAACAGATGATGCTACAGCAAACAAGACCATTAATATTATCGCTTCCAACTACATCCCGCCTTTCAATGGGAAGGATTTATTATCTATTTCTTATCCTTATCAGGGGCATCCAGTTTACCGCCCTTTGATATTGCATCTCTCATTTGAGTATCCGCTTGAATATTTTGCATTTGATAATAGTCCAGAACACCTAGCTTGCCAGTTCTTAAAGCCTCCGCTAATGCCTTTGGCACTTCCGCTTCAGCTTCTACAACCTTAGCTCTCATTTCCTGTACTGCTGCCTTCATTTCCTGTTCCTTAGCTACTGCCATCGCACGTCTTTCTTCTGCTTTAGCCTGCGCAATTCTCTTATCTGCTTCAGCTTGATCTGTTTGCAGCTGTGCGCCTATGTTTCTACCTACATCAACGTCGGCAATATCTATGGACAGAATCTGGAAGGCTGTACCAGAGTCTAAGCCTTTCGCCAATACTGTTCTTGAAATAGAATCAGGATTCTCTAAAACTGCCTTGTGCGTCTCGCTGGAGCCTACGGTAGTAACAACACCCTCGCCTACTCTGGCAATAATTGTTTCTTCACCGGCACCACCAACAAGTCTTTCAATATTTGCTCTTACGGTAACTCTTGCTTTTGCTCTAACCTCTATACCATCCTTTGCTACCGCAGCAATAATAGGTGTTTCTATAACCTTTGGATTAACACTCATCTGCACAGCATTTAAAACATCTCGGCCAGCTAAGTCAATAGCCGCTGCTCTTTCAAAAATCAAATCTATATCTGCTCTTTGAGCTGCTATAAGCGCATTAACTACTCTGTCAACGTTTCCACCGGCAAGAAAGTGAGCTTCCAATTGATTTACTGTAACACTCAATCCAGCTTTTCTGGCTTTAATAAGTGGATTTACTATCCTGCTGGGAACTACTCTTCTAAGTCTCATACCTACCAGATTGAATATTCCTACGTTTACTCCCGCTGCTAAGGATGAAATCCAAAGTCCTAGGGGAACAAAGCTAAAGAATACCGTTATAACTAGTATTCCTAAGAAAATTATAATAATGGGTAATATGATTGCAGTTGGCATTTTCTTTCCTCCTTTAATTCTCTTTAATTGCTCTTACAAATATACTGCTGCCTTCTATTCTTATCACTTCCACCACAGCACCTTTGTCTATAAATTCACCTTCAGAAATTGCGTCCAGCTTAGCGCCTTCTATCAACACAGTTCCCGCTGATCTCAAAGGTGTAACCGCGGCACCTCTTTTACCAATATAGCTTGTGTATTTGTCATTGCTAATATAGCCTTCTTCATTTTTCTGCTCTGTATTCAGCACAAAAAATTTCATATACCTTTGCGCCCAGCCAAGCTTTATTAAAGCAATCAGCAGCAATGTAGCAAAAGCCGCTGTACAAATGAGTAATAACAAGACTTGAAGTACACTGTTAGATATCAGTATTATACTGACTATTACTAGTATTATGCCTGATATTCCAGCTACACCAAAGCCCGGGAAGATTGCTTCAACCACTAGCAAAATCAACCCCAAAGCATATAAAAAGGCTGTAAAGAAATTTAAACCTTGATATAAGCCCTCTAACATAAATACACCTCCTTCGAAACTCAGTAAAGCTTTATTTTTATTTGCTTCACAGGTTCAGTATGCAAATGCAGAAATTTGATTTTTCTGTATTTTTGCCTTACTTATATATTAACACTTATTTTAGCTTACAACAAATACTAGTTTATTTTACAGTATTCCCAAATTGAGAAAAAAGAACTGAAATCCTGATGGATTCCAGTTCTTTGTTATTGCAATTGCTGTTTCACTATTATATTTACGAGTTTTCCGTCTGCCCGTCCTTTTACCTTAGGCATAAGAGCGCTCATAACTTTACCCATGTCCTTGGCGCTTTGTGCACCAACTTCAACAATTGTGTCAGCAATAATTCTGCTGACTTCATCTTCTGAAAGCTGTTGCGGAAGATAGGCCATTAATACATCTATCTCTTTTTGTAAATTCTCTACAAGATCTAGTCTATTGCCTTTTTCAAATTCCGGAATGGCATCTTTACGCTGCTTCACTCCTTTGGCAATAACCTCAATGACCCCCTCGTCATCAAGCTCTATCTTTTTATCCTTTTCAATCTGCAATATGCCAGCTCTAGTCAT
>JAQSYD010000076.1 GCA_029256325.1 Clostridia bacterium | reverse complement strand
GCTTTTTTTACACCACTTAAGACAATAAGGGGTCCATCAATTTTATCTAGCTTCAGATACTTCAGTTTCATTCTGGACACCTCCCCTTTTATACCTCTTCCCAAGGGATCCGTAATATTCATCAATATCCTTCATCAGTTCGTCCAACAGCTCCAAGTTTTCCTCAGAAACCTTATATTTCATCGTGATTATTTTATAGAATAGATCTTCGCTTTTTACCTTTGATATTGGAACGCCTTCTTTAATACATTTATTTGCAGCCTCATATAGCCTATCAATAACCGTAAGCATCTTATACTGCTTTTTTAAGGATACATTTGCATCATCCTTATGATATGCATTTTGCTGCAAATACCCTACCTTGATTACTTTAGAAATCTCCAATATCAGGCGCTGGTCGTCTGGCAAAATGTCCTCTCCAACCAGCTTAACGATTTCCAAAAGCTTTCGTTCCTCCTGAAGCAGACTAAGCATCTTAGCTCGCAGTTCCATCATGTTCTCTGATATGTTTTCTTCATACCACTCCTTCAATACACTTACATAACCGCTGTATGAGTTATGCCAATTGATGGCAGGGTAGTGTCTTGAATATGCCAATGCCTTGTCTAAAGCAAGAAAAGTACTAACAACACGCTTTGTATTTTGGGTTACCGGCTCAGAAAAGTCTCCTCCTGCCGGCGACACAGCCCCTATGATGGTTATTGAGCCTTCCTCTCCAGATAAGGTCTCTACATAAGCAGCTCTTTCATAAAACTGTGCCAGTCTTGATGGCAAATATGCAGGATAGCCTTCCTCTGCCGGCATTTCTTCCAATCTGCCTGAGATCTCTCTAAGTGCTTCAGCCCATCTAGAGGTAGAATCTGCCATAATAGCTATATGATAACCCATATCACGATAATACTCTGCAATAGTAATACCTGTATATATAGATGCTTCACGAGCAGCAACGGGCATATTGGAGGTGTTTGCTATAAGTACAGTTCTTTCCATCAAGGACTTCTCACTTCTTGGGTCAATGATTTTAGGAAAGTCCTCCAGTACTTCCGTCATCTCGTTGCCTCTTTCACCACAGCCGATATACACGATGATATCTGCATCACTCCACTTGGCTAACTGGTGCTGTGTTATGGTTTTCCCTGTACCAAAGCCTCCCGGTATTGCAGCAGTTCCGCCCTTTGCCAAGGGAAAGAAGGTATCAATTACCCTTTGTCCTGTTACCAAGGGCTTTTCGATAGCTTTTTTACGAGTAACGGGTCGAGGCGTTCTTACAGGCCATTCTTGATATAACTTGAGGGAGACTTCCTCCCCTTCCTCATCTAATAATCTAACCACTGTATGATCAATAGGATATCTTCCATCCTTTTCAGCAAAAACGACCTTCCCTTGCATTTTAGGAGGCACCATCAGCTTGTGCAATATTAAAGAAGTCTCCTGAACAGTGGCATAAACACTTCCAGCCTTCAGATAATCGCCTACCTTGGCAGTAATATGAACGTCCCAAGGCTTGTTCATATTAATCGAAATAAGACCTATACCTTCAGGTATAAAGGCAGAGCCTGTTTCGTAAATATGCTCTAAGGGTCTTTCTATTCCATCAAATATATTGCTGAGTATTCCAGGTCCAAGCTTAACCGATAGAGGTCTCCCTGTTGACACAACCTCCTCTCCCCATTCCAAGCCGGAGGTTTCCTCGTATACCTGCAGGGTAGCATTTTCATTCTCTACAGATACCACCTCGCCAATCAGCTTCTTACGACCAATCAGAACCATTTCTCTCATCTTTAATGCTTCTGCATTTTCAGCTTTTACTACCGGTCCATTAATAAACATTAGCTTGCCGCTTGCATTGTCATTATTCATAAGCTGCTCACCTCATTAAATTTGCGGGTTATAGCCGCTCCAACTGTATCTTTATGCTCTTCTATCAAAGCCTTTAAAGTCAAATCCAGCTGCAAAAGATTTTCCGTATCCTCCGCGATAATACCACCAATGATATTATGTGATGCCTTTTTAATGTCATGTCCAACCAGCTTATCAGCATGGATCTGTCTTTCTTCCAGCAACTGACCTAACAGCTCAAGATCCTTTTCCATGCAATAAAAAGTGATATGTTCAGATTTCTCTAAGGTCACCATAATTGATTCAATATTTTTCTTCATATAGTCTTTATAATCTTGATGCTCTGTAAAAGCTCCGGCTAATTCCTGCAATCTTCCCATAATTTTTTGGATTATCTGCTGTTTTAGGTCTATCAATGTATGCTGCTGCTGATTATTCGCCTGTGCAATAAGCTTTGTCTTCTCTCTCCCAGCCTTTGCAACTGCAGCCTCCATTAACTCTTTTTTTCTTTTTTCCGCTTCTTCAGCAAGTGCTTCCAGTTCTTTTTTATGGGTTTCTGTTAAGCTTTGTCTTTTTTGTGAGGATTGGGCTTCAATGTTTCCAAAAATTACTTTGCTAAATAGCTCAATTTTATCTTCAATTGTAACTGACATTTTTAACACCTCATATCTTCAAGCCAATAGATTCTTTTATATAGTTTGTTATATAATCCGGTCTACGTCTTTCTCCATGCCGGTCCGGAATAATTGTAATGATAGGCTTAGTCGCATCTAGTCTTATTTCCTTTACTTCATCCTGAAGCATTTCTGCCAGAAGCTCTGTCATAATGATAATGCCTATATCATTGTCTTCAACAGCTTTCTCTAAAGCCTCAATAACCTCAGCTCTTTCATGCACAACGATACCCTTAATTCCGGCCAATCTAAGTCCCGTAATTGTATCAATATTATCGCTAATTGCAAAAAATTTCATTTTATTTTCCTACAGTCTTCCTAAAATAATAATAGAAATAATCAAGCCATATATTGCGATACCTTCAGCCAATCCAACAAATATCAATGTCTTACCAAGTATCTTTGGATTTTCTGATACAGCACCTAATGCCGATGAACCAACTGAACCAACCGCATAGCCAGCTCCGATAGTTGCCAATCCTGTGGAAAGTCCTGCTGCAAGAAAGCCCAACCCTGCTCCATCTGCTTCAACTGCCCAAGCAGAAACGATGTCCGGTATCAGTATCAGTAAAAATACCAATATAAAAGCTGCATATATTGCAGTACTCGCTTTTAGTGCTGTGATCACCTTGTTGTATTGATATGCCTTATCAGAAAAATACAATGTGAATCCTGCACCTATTGTTATAAATACGATTGATATTGCAATACCTAAAATAATAAACATTTGTTTACCTCCTTAAAATACTGTTTTAATAATCCTCATGGTTGTATATTTGTACGGGCTTGTAGGGGATTCCATAACCGGAATAGTACTTACTGAACAGCTCATAGTATTCCAATCTCAAGCTTTGAATAAAAACGATTAATCCCTCCAAACCGATTATTACGATATTTCCAACGATTAAAACTACAACTCCGGCAGCATGAGAATTCATCATCTCTGCCATTGTAGCAAATGCGATATATAGGCCTACATGGTTAAGGGCGAAGGCTCCTACTCTGATAAAAGAGATAATATTGGATAGCACCGATAGTATGGTTTCAATTACGCCAAAGCCTGCTTCAATATAATAATCCGCAGGGCTGTCTTCATAAAGCTCCTTGTTTCCTTTAATCATGTGAGCCAACGGCTGCTTGAACACCATCAATAGCAGCAGAGCTGCCAGTGTTACTATATAACCCCAAGTTGGAACACCTAATATATTCATGACTTTATCTATTGCAAGAAGTATTAAGGTCCAAAAAAACAAGTAGCCCACCACACCTTCTCTACCAAAGACGCCTTCTTCCAGATCCTTTCTTTTGTAAAGATTTATCAAGCTGTAGATGTAACCTATATTGATCAGTACCACGCCTAAAACAATGGCACTAATTAACATTGTATTAATATTATCCATAGGTTTGATCAACAGGTGCTCAATGATTTCCTCATTTCCAAATACACTGCCATATAGCAAGCCGAAAATCATTGAGCTGATGCCCAGTCTTGATAATATACCTCCAAAGGCATTGTTTTTCATGATATATTTCAGTATAAGCCCTAAAGCAAATATCACAAATCCCTGTCCTACGTCGCCAAACATTGCTCCGAACAAAAGCATATAAGATAAGGCAAAAAATGGGGTTGGATCCTTCTCATTGTATGTAGGGATACCATACATTTCAACTAAAGACTCAAAGGGTTTGAATAAAATATTGTTTTTGAGCTTGGTTGGAGGTGAATGACCATACTTCCTATTTTCAACATCCGCAGCAACCAATATAACTCTATCTTGAAACACACATTTTACTTGGCTCTGAAATTTGTCTATTTCTCCCACCGGCACAAACCCAAACATAAAAAACAAGTTTTCACCTAGGGCAATTTCTGACTTTATCTCTTCAATTTTTTTCTCGACCATTAACATGGTATAGGACTTTACGATTACAGTTTCGTATTTTTCTCTGCTTAACTGCACTGCAGCCTTAAGTTCCTCGATTTCTCGCTTCATCGTACTAATTTCCTGCTGAAGAGTTCTGATTATATTCTCAGTGCTTCCCGTATACCCCTTAGGAATATCCAATTTAAAAATATTCAAAGACGTAAAGATTCTTTCTGCGTCCTCTTTCAGTTCCTTTGGAGTTAGGGCAGCAACAATATCACTGTCATCAAATACGCCAAGGTGTATCACCACAGAGGGTATGTTTTCATAGTTTAATTTTAACTTTTTATATTTTTCTCTGGATAGGGACATTAGATTAAAGTCAAAATATTTTAGATTTAACAAAACACCTACATCCAAGTCTTCAATCTTTGCATAACGCAAATTCTGAATGTAGTTTTGTTTTGTTGCAATCTGACTGTTAAGCTCCTCAATTTCATCCAAGGTGTTTTTAGCATCATCATAGCTTTTTTTGAGGTCCTCCATTAATTCATGATAGTTAAAGGAGGGATTTATATGCCCTTTAATAACTGCAGGCTTAATATTTAATACATCATGGAAGGCTTTTATGATCTTTTCGTCCTCAGAGAAATCCGCATTAGATCGATAGGGTCTAATATCAGTCAATTCCTGCATAGCATTTATGTTATCCTCTGAAGCCTTTAACTCTAAGCAATTGCTGTTTAATTCAGATATAGCATTAAGCATATGAATAGTTCCATTCATCACAACCATTCTTGCCACTTTGTCCAGATCGCTGTTGTTGCCAACGATGCCAATAACCTTCATTTTTTCAACAGCCATATTCTCACTCTCCTCCGCTCAAAGCCCTTATCAGATATTTTTCTGCCTCTGCTTCGGGCATGCCGTATCTAATCATTTCTATCATAGAGATGATATCTCTTACTTCTATTTCCATAAAAACAATATATGCAAAGGTTGTAATGATTGTCATGGGGTTGCTTCTCTCTACGGATTTCAGCTCAAAGTACATATGTCTTTCTAAACGTCTTTCCATAAAAATATCTGTAGTTTCATCATTTTTAAAAAGAAAACTGTATCGTGTCTGAGATGCCAATTGGTAGAATTCGTCCAAGTCTTTTGCATAGCAAAGCTGCTTAATAAAGTTCTTATTTAACCTGTAGCCTAAATGAATTGTGTAGTTTAATAGTTCCTCTGGTCGAAGGTTATAGAACTTTATGCCTCGATAAATCCATTGAAGATTAAGCAAGTCAGCCATTATCCCCTGTGCTTTTTCCAACACTTCAATATCATGTTTGTCCAGCTTTTCCCACTCTCTTTGTAAAATTTCATAATAGGATGCATCCAATACCATTTCAAACCTAAATAGATTTTCCTTGATATTATTATCCATTAAAGGCTGCATATATTTATAAAATGCTGTTCCTTCGAAGGCTGCAATAATATCTCGGATGTATTTCGCATTATAGATGCGTTCCTCATCTACCTTGCTGTATTTACCAATAAAAACACTGTTCCGAAAAGGCTTTGTATCCATGCCGTTATATACCGCTCTCGCTACAGCTTTTAGTTCTTCAATTTCATATTTAGCGTACAGTGTGTTGATAAAACGTTTATAATCGCCATTAAAGTAATGTATGATTTTATCTATGTTAATAATCATTTTTTGCTTCGCAAGGCTCTCTAAATAAGCTCTGCGAATTTGACTCAAATCTATATTCTTCAATACCTCTTTATAAGCTGTTTCATTTTTTAAGTATCTGGCTGCATCTGCTACACTCTTTTGCTCCAACAGATTTCTATAATCCTTCGCAAGTAAAAATTCTCCCTCAAGAGTTTTAATCTTTGTATTTACCGCCGCAAATCTGCTAATATTGCTCATCTGCATTACCTCTCAAAACAACTTATTTTAAGTCGTTTAATATTTTGGTCCACCATTCCATCGATATGGTTTCTATTTCTTGATTCATTGTCGTCTCTATTCTCTTAAGTCTATGAAAGGCTTCTGTTTCTATAGCTTCTGCATCCTGTTTTGCTTGATGCACAAGCCTTTCATAGGTTTTCTTTGCATCTTCCTTTGCCTGCTGCAGCTGCGTATCTATTTTCTCTTTCTCATCCTTATATGCTTGTTCTAATTCCATGAGCTCACGTAATCTCTTATTTTCCAGTTCAATAGCCTTTTTATCTACATCGATAAGTCTTTTTACCTGCAAGCTTATATTATTATCCATAATACCACCTTCTGTTCCATTATTTGGGCTCATTACTATATTATATCACAGTCAACTTAATTTTTCCTTATCCTAATGCTAAAGAGCTCTTATATATTATCTTTATCATTTGGAATTCCTATTATTTCATTGATCTTACAAAAATGTAAATATGTAATTAAAAATAATATATAAATTCTGATTTATACCTTTTTCTCCATTTATTTCAACATACTATTATTTGACTATTATAAATTTTCCCATAAATTATATATTGCGACAAATAGATGTGGTATAATAAGTAAAATATTCAAATAATGCAGCTATGAGGTGGTTTGTTTGGTGCTTTTCAAAAACAATTTTCTTGAGCTTACTGCGCAGGGGGACAAGCTGTTTATTCAAGTATGGATTCCCGGCTATGACATTAGAGAATTTAACAACATTATGACTGCTTTGCCAGTCATCCACCTAACAAACTTCATAAGCTTAAGAAAAGCTCTACAGGAAGCGACAGGCGAGCTTGTACACATAGGAAATATCAAATCGAGAGTTGATGTAATTGTTTCTAAGGACGAAATGCAAGCCAGCATTTATATAAATATCAACCAAAAGGAAATTGGAGAAAACAAAGAAACCATTTCAGTAGAAATTATAAAGGCTCTCGAAATGCACGGAGTCGTTGAAGGAATAGAAAATGTTTACGAAAAACACCTTACAGCTCAATGTGAAACTGTAATAGCCAGAGGTATTCCGCCAATATACGGTGAGGATGCAAAGCTATTATACTACGAGCTTTCAGACAAGAAGCCTATTGTAAAGGAAGACGGTTCTATAAACTACTATGAGCTTAATTTAATAGATAACATCAAAGCTGGCGAATGGTTGGGAGAGCGCATTCCTCCAAAAGAAGGCAAAACGGGCCTAACAGTGACCGGCAAGCTGGTTCCGGGCAGAAAGGGCAAGGATT
Organism: Clostridia bacterium; assembly: GCA_029256325.1. Taxonomy (GTDB): domain Bacteria; phylum Bacillota; class Clostridia; order Lutisporales; family Lutisporaceae; genus GWB2-37-7. The sequence continues at coordinate 58,010 of JAQSYD010000076.1, read as the reverse complement.
TCAAGCTTAAATACGATAAAATGACAGTGCATGAATATGAGGAAGACGGAAAAACTGTGCTTAGAGCCTTGGTTGACGGTGCAGTTAAATTTGATGGAAGTAAAATCAAGGTCGATAATCACCTTGTTGTTCCCGGTGATGTTGGCTACGAGACTGGAAATATAAGCTTTGACGGATATGTGACCATAAATGGAATTGTAAAGGATGGATTTTCAGTAACTGCTAAGTATGATATATCAATTGGTGGCAAAATGGGTATCGGCGCAGTTGGGAAGATCTTCTCGAAGGAAGGCAGCATATTTATTAAAGGTGGTATATACGGAAAGAACATCGCTAAAATCGAAGCGCGAAAAAATGTATATGTAAAGTACTGCAATGAGTGTTTCATTACTGCGGGAGAAGATATAAACGTAGGCTTCTATGCTTTAGACAGCACCCTAAATGCCCAAAAGGTACTCCTAGACCCTAAGCATGGTAAAATTATCGGTGGTACTGTTACAGCTGAAGTGAAGGTTGTTTCCGGCATAATCGGAAATAAATCCGAAAAGAAAACCGTCATAAACGTACAGGGCTTTGACCGAAATGCAATTCGCAAAAAGTTTGAAGAATTATTGGAAAAGTATAAAGCCATGTTGGAAGAAGCCAATGCCGTAAAACGCCAAATCGAAGTTTTTGAATATAATCTGTCCGGTGCGGAATACGCCAATATGGAAGAGTATAATAAATATGTAAATAAATATGAAGATATCATAGATGAAATCAGAATATTAGATGAAGCACGCAAAAATCTTCAGCTTACCCTTCAAACAAAAGGAGAAGGCGAAGTTGGAGTTTTTGAAGCAGCATACCCCGAAACATTTTTGGAAATTAAAAAAATGCAAAAGAAAATCAGTTCAATTGTCAGCGGAAGCTTTTATGCAGAAAATAAAGAACTACGCCATAATTAACCAGGGGTGAGTTTATGATGAATCCTATTACAAATAATAAGCTGCATGGACAAGATGCATTGTTACAAGCCATAGATTTTTTCAGTCAAAAATTCAACATGAGTCAATTATCAAATTATGCTTTTGAGTTTACGAACCAAATGCTTTCTTTGAACTCTTCTGCATTATTTGTTCATACAAAAGATGGTTTTCAATTGGTAAAAGTAAAAAACTATGATGTAGCTCAATATTTAATTGAAGACACCTCAAAATTACAGAGAATTGCCACCTTCTATGGTAATGTTATGACGGCAGGGTTTCATCATTTTTTTGAAGAGAAAGACCTGGAAGTCTTTACACCTCAGCTAGTCATTCCTCTTATAGTGAAAGACCTCTTGTACGGCTTCATCATCACAAAGGAGAAAGTTGATGTTGCCATAAGTCAAGATGACTTGACTATGTCCAAAGCGCTTATGCAGCTGATCAATAACTCATTGGAATCATGTAAAAACCTAATAGATTTACAACACATCAATCATGAATTGGATCAAAAAATCTTTAATTTATTTTCAATAAATCATAGCTCTAGAATGCTTCTATCAGAGCTAGACCTTCATAAATTATATTCACTGGCCATAGATATATTCAGCGAGCTTACAAGCAGCCGTATCACAGCCTTTGGATTATATGATGAAATCAAGGATAGGATTGTGATAAGAGGATATAAGGATGTATTTTCTTCTACTAAGCTTCAGATGGATTTCGAGCTGTTAGACAGCGCTTATGACGGCTATAAGATCGTTTTTCATTATCAAGAGGATAAGGAACTGCTGCAAGGTATATTCAAAAACTACCAGGATTTTAAATGCCTGGATTCTGAATATATTATCCTTATTGTAAGAGAAAGGGTACTAGGTCTTGTTACAATCAGCAAACCAGTCAATGACAGAGCTTATGATCAAGGAGTTTTTGAGCTTATCGAAAGCTTAGCAGCTTCTACCTATATCTCTTTTAAAAATGCTATATATTTTAACGAAATAAATAGACAAAGAAGTTCTATTCAGCAGAAGCTGCATACCTTAACCAACCTAAATATCCTTATAAGAAATATTAATAGCTGCGCGACCATTGAAGAGCTTTGTGATATCTCAATAAAAACACTCCATTACAGCTTTGGTATCAGAAAAGCTTTTATTGTACTAAAAGAAAAGGATTCATTTGTCATAAAAAATCATGTAGGTTTTGAATTGCACAACAACAAACTGGAAATGAACACCCGCTGGGAAAATATCCATCAAAATTCAGTTGTAAGCTATATGTCCTACAATGCAGCAGATTATTTTTCAAAATCTCTGCTGGAGGATGTAGGTGCCTCAAATTGCTTGGTGATCCATCCTATAAGTATTTCTAACACAGACTTAGAGAAGGACCAAGAGCCCCTTGGCTATATCGTTGTATTAGAGACAACCGATGCCCTGAAAGAGGAAGAGGCTTTACTGATTGAAACGATGTCTAATAGCATTTCTCCCATCGTGAGTCATTTACAGGAACTAAAAAAAATCAAGGATGACTATGTTGTAAATCAAAGAAAAGCTTTTATGAAGAGTCTGGATGCTAAGCTTCGTAATAGAAATAAATATTTAATTGAATTTTACATATATTATAAGAAAATCATCCAGATACCCTTTGAACAATTGGACTTAAGCTGTTATAATCAATACGAGTATTATTACTTCGATAATATGCTTATAGTCATAAGCTATGACAAGCTTCTTGAAGCTCAATTCGATGGAAGTATAGAAGCTTCCTGTGCTGAAGATACTGAAGCAAAGCTTACAAAGGCATATATACAAAACCTATAAGGAGGACAAAATTGCTTAATACGATAATTTTTGATTTAGACGGAACTCTTTTACCCCTGGATATGGATCAATTCATGCATATCTATTTCAAAGAAATGGGTATTGCTTTTCAAGATATGATAGAACCTAAAAGGCTCGTTGATAATGTATGGAAAGCAACGGATGTCATGATAAGCAATACAGAATACAGAACCAATGAAGAAGTATTTATGGAAAAGTTTCAAACACTGATTGAAGGCAACTTAGATACATATATCCAACGTTTTAATGAGTTTTATGACGAGGGCTTCCTCAGAACAAAATCAGCGGTATCCTATATGCCATTGATCGTTGAAGCCGTTGAGCTTCTCAAGCAAAAAGGCTACCAGACTGTGCTGGCTACCAACCCAATGTTTCCAAGAAAAGCGATCATTCACAGACTAAATTGGGCAGGGTTTAAAGAAGAGGATTTCAGCTATATCACCTGCTATGAGAACAATCACTACTGCAAGCCACAAATCCAGTTCTATCAAGAAGTACTTGATGAGGCAGGCAGGAAAGCTGAAGAGTGCATGATGGTTGGCAATGACGTAGAAGAAGACTTGGTGGCAGGAAAGCTAGGCATGCAGACTTATCTCATAACAAATCATATGATAAAACGAACTGAAGAAGATATTTGCTGTACCTATCAAGGAACTTATGAAGATTTCTTGAAATTCGCACAGGAAGTAAAACCAGTAAAATAAAAGAAATCCCGAGTAATCGGGATTTCTTTGTTATTGCACCTTTAATCTGTGGTATGATTTCTTGCCCTTTTTTATAATAGCCTTGCCCTCTTCAAAATCCTTATCTGTTATTGTACGGTCAATGGCTTCAACCTTTTGTTCATTCACTGTAATTCCACCTTGAGTGACAAGTCTTCTGGCCTCACCCTTTGATGGAGCCAAGCCTGTCATGACCAAAGCATCCAGTATGTTTAATCCTTCTGCCAGCAGTTCTTGGCTAATTTCTGTTGTAGGAATAGATTCAGAATCTCCTCCACCGCCAAACAAAGCCTCTGCTGCTTTCTGTGCCTTCATTGCTTCTTCCTCGCCATGAATAATCTTTGTCATCTCAAAAGCAAGGGCTTTCTTAGCCTCATTAATTTTTTCTCCCGGTAAGCTGCCTAACCTTCTCACTTCATCCATTGGCAGGAATGTCATAAGTGCCAGACATTTTTCAACATCGGCATCATCAACATTTCTCCAGTACTGATAAAAATCATAAGGTGAAGTTTTCTCCGGATCCAGCCATATAGCTCCTGACTCTGTTTTTCCCATCTTTTTGCCTTCGCTGGTTGTTAGTAGGGTAAAGGTCATTCCGTAAGCTTCTGCACCCTCTACTCTTCTAATTAAATCTGCTCCTGCCAATATGTTGGACCACTGATCATCTCCACCCAACTGTATCCTGCAGCCATGTCTTCTGTACAACTCTAAGAAATCATAGCCCTGCATTATCATATAGTTGAATTCTAGAAAAGAAAGTCCCTTTTCCATTCTGCTTTTGAAGCATTCAGCTGTAAGCATTCTGTTTACTGAGAAGTGAACGCCTATCTCTCTTAAAAAGCTTACATAATTCAGCTTTAACAACCAGTTCGCGTTGTCTTCCATAATTGCCTTGCCATCTTCAAAATCTATAAACTTCTCAAACTGCTTCTTAAAACATTGAGAATTATGCTCAATGCCTTCTCTCGTAAGCATCTTTCTCATGTCTGTCTTGCCGGTAGGATCTCCAACCATTGCGGTACCGCCGCCGATAAGAGCTATGGGTCTATGGCCAGCTCTTTGCATATGTGCCATGGCCATTACTGTTAAAAAATGTCCTATTGTAAGACTATCAGCAGTGGGGTCAAAGCCTATATAAAAGGTAACAGACTCCTTTCCCAATAACTCTCTTACGGGTTCTTCATGAGTAACCTGTTGAATAAAGCCTCTTTCCTTAAGAACATCAAATGCATTTACCTTGTTCATAACGCACCTCCTATTTTATTTTATACAACAAAAAGAGCCTTCATCCTGAAAGGGACGAAAGGCTCGTGGTACCACCCTAATTGACTGCATCTCTTCCTGAATAACGGCGGAAGCTTCCGGCACAACCTAATTTGAATTTCTCAGTCTGCAGCTCAAGGGTGTATTTCATATCATGCTCATATCGACTTGCACCTACCGCCGACTCTCTAAAATGCAGCACTAATATTACTTTTCCCTATCATAGCTTTTGCTATTTGATTATTATTATTATAAGCTCATAACCTTATTATGTCAATAAATTTTCTTATAATGCAGTATTATTTATAAAATCGAACAAATAGCTCATGGATTTCACCCTTTAGCTTTACCCCATTTCTGCACAAAACTTCGTTTAATGCTTTTAACGTGATATAGACTTTTTCTTCCTTACAGTTCTCACCCATATGTCCTATTCGGAATACCTTATCCTTAAGAACATCAAAAGCGCCTGCAATCATAATATGATGCGTAATTAACATTTCATCAAATAACTGTGCAAAGGTGATCTCCTGTGGCATTAAAACAGTTGTTACAGTATTGGAATATCCACCCTTTGCATAGAGTTCTAAGCCTGCTGCTTGGAAGCTTTTTCTTACAGCAGCAGCAATTTTAAAATGCTTATCTACGAAGTTTCCTTCCCTTAACACGATTTCAACTGCTTTATTTAACGCAAATATATCACTGATGGGTTGTGTATATGGAAACCACTTGTTTTGATACCAATTCTTCCATAGATATAAATTTACGTAATATCCAACAATGGGTGATTTTCTTTCCGTCATTATGCTCCAAGCACCTTCACTAATGCTCATGAATGTCAGTCCCGGAGGCGCTGATAAGCACTTTTGAGATCCGCCCAAAGCAATATCAATCTGCCATTCGTCCACCTCAAGCTTCTCTCCTGCTATACCGGATACAGAATCCACCACCGTTAAAATTCCATAGTCTTTTAGTAATGGACAGATTTTATCTATTCCATTGGTTATTCCTGAAGGTGTTTCACAGTGTACCAAAGTAGCCATTTTAAAGCTATTATCTTTTGCAAGGAAATCCTCCAAAGCTTTAATATCTATTGCATTTCTATAATCAGTACTCAGGTAAACAACTTCTGCGCCATACATCTTGGCAAAATCACCAAATCCTTTTCCAAATATGCCGTTGTCTATGCATAAAACCCGATCGCCCGGCTCAACTAAAGATGCACAAGCAGCTTCCAAACCTAATATTCCCTCTCCTGATAATATTAATATGTCATTTTGAGTTCTTAATAGCTTTTGGAACTGCTCACAAGTAGATTTATAGAACTCAAAAAAATTAGGATCCAAGTCCGGATTTGTTATTGGCTGAGCCAAAGCACTTCTTACTTCTTCATTAATAAATGTAGGACCCGGTGTCATCAATAACGGTTTTTGCATAAGAACTCCTCCATTTTAATTCAAATTTGTTTGTATTGCTTGGTTTTATGAGAGTTTAGCGCGCTTCAATGCGGCAGACAAAGGCAGTGCAACTACAGCACCAATAACAATCTGAGTTATATTGCCAGGTATAGAGGTCATTGGCTGAATCCAATTTCCATATAGAATGACCTCTGTGATATAATATCCAACCAGCATCCATAAAGCGCCTATGAATATCCCTAATAAATTATATGTCCAGCTTTGTCCTGATTTATTATTTAGATATGCTGCTTTACCAATGATATAACCCATGATTCCTCTTACAACAAATGTAAAGGGTGTCCAAGCAGCCCATTCGGATAAAAAATCAAACAAGCCCATTCCAAAGGCCCCTGCAGCAGCACCCTTTCTTGGGCCAAATACGATGGATGCAGTAAATAGCATTGTATTCCCCATGTGTATCAAGCCGCCGTTTAGGGAAATTGGCAGCCTTATCTTTATAAAGCTTGTTGCGATAAATACGAGTGCAATTAACAAGGATGTTATAACCATATCCTTTATTGTTGCAGCTCCTTTTATTCCTTGATCGTGATAATTATTCAATTCTTTCACTCTTTCTACCATTATTAGTGCACTTTAAATATGATTATATTTATTTACGAAGCTATTTGTAATACAATTCTTTAAAATGAGTAATTGATTTTAGAAAAACGCGATGATTGTATCGATACAATCATCGCGCAAAAACGATATTAATTGAAGTATTACCTGTTTTAAGGTAGAATGAGATGAGAAATATACGCGGGGTGTTTAACATGATGAATAGAGCTCAAAAAGCAGATTTAGCGCTGCTATTGGTTACAATATTTTGGGGCGCAGGCTTTCCTGTTACAAAGTTTGCATTGCAGACCATACCACCCCTTTATCATATAGGACTTCGTTTTTTGATTGCTGCGGTACTTCTTTCTATTATTTTTTATAAAAAAATGTTCAAAATAGACAAAAGCATTCTAAAGCCCGCATCAGCTATGGCCGCATTGTTATTTTTAACATATGCGCTTCAAACGGTAGGACTTTTGTATACCACTGCTTCAAAATCAGCCTTTTATTCAGGTTTAGCAGTTTTATTTGTGCCTATGCTTTCCTTTGTATTTTATAAATCAAAGATAAATGTAAATACCCTTATAAGCATAACCTTAGCTTTTATTGGGTTGTTTTTGCTATCCTTCTCCGGAAATGTATTTTCCTTTAACATAGGAGATCTTATGACCATTATGAACTCTGTAACCTATGCAGTCTTGTTGCTTTTAACTTCAGATTATGTTAAGGAACATGATCCCACTCAGCTATCCATTGTTCAAATGTATATCGTTTCTATATTAGGATTTGCAGCCGCCTTGGTATTCGATACATGGGATACCCCTATGTCACTGCTCAGCTTTAACTCTTTGATGTTTTCAGCCGTATTGTGTACTGCCTTTGCTTTTTGGATGCAGGCTACCGCCCAGAAATTTACCTCTGCCTCCCACGTAGCTCTTATTTTCACTATGGAGCCTGTTTTCGGCGCCTTTACTTCATGGTTGTTGCTGGGAGAACGATTGGGCTTCAAAGGCTTTATAGGAGGTTTATTTATAATATCAGCTATGCTCATTGCAGAATTTGACTTTACAGCATTAAAGGTCAAATTTAGGAATTTAGTAGAACCGAAATAAACGCAAATTTCGACGAATAATCTTGCTTTACATCTTCTTAGGCTGAAAATATCCGCCTAAGGACGACCTCACATCCATCGTCGTTACAAAAGCTCCGCAATGCTGCTTATTAACAATTTCTTTAAGCTGGCTTACTTTCTTTCTCTCCGTGATCACATTCAGCATATAACTGTTGCCATCCATACCTTCACCTTCAAATATCGTAACGCCAAAGCCTGCTTCTCTCAACGCCTCTACAATTCCACAACTTATTTCCTTCACTATGATCTGTACCAATAACCTCCCTATAGAAAGCTTTTCTTCCAGCTTGCTGCCTACAAAATTCCCACTGGCGTAACCCAAGCCATAAGCGATAATCAGCAGTGGTCTATTAATATTGCCTACAACCTTACCTAATACAATTAAATAAATCATCACTTCAAAGAATCCGATGAGCGCTGCAATTTTCCTTTGTCCTTTTACTAATAGGATCATCCTAATAGTACCCATCGAGACGTCTACTATTCTTGCAAAAAAGATTATAAGTGCTTGTACAATTAATTCCATTCCAACCTCCAACAGATTTAATAATATTCTACTTATATAATAAGCATTTGCATACTAAAAAGACAAGGTTTACCTTATGTAAATTTCTGACATTTTTACTTTATTATATTTTTTTGAAAAAAACAAAACACTAATATAAGAAGTTATTTTTATATTGAAAGGAGCACTAGAATGAGAAAATTTAATAGACATTTGGGTTTAGTCCTTGTCATTGTTCTTATAGTATTTAGCTTTTCAGCATGCTTGCCACAGCCAGCAAGGAAGCCAACGCCAAATAATACAGATAACTATAGGAACTATAATACGGACACTGAGACACCCTACACTGCACAAGACAATCAAAGGAAGGTCGGAAGCGGCGACAATACCAATGCAGGCGATCAAACCTCTTCCTTGTTTTCAAAGCTGGACTACAGCTATGCAACCATATTAGAAAATATAAATATACGCTCTGGCCCTAGTTCCAGTACCCCGATTGTCGGAAACTTAAAGCAAGGTGATGCAGTAAAGGTTATAGGCAAGTTAAACGGATGGTATATCGTTAATGTACCCGGTACAGACAAAATTGGCAGCATATCTCCAAATTATGCAAAGCTTTATTCTGCACAACCTGACAGCACTGATGATCCAGAACCCACAAGATCGCTGCCGACTGCACCAACTACACCAGCAGGTCAAGGCAAAAATACAGGTGCAAAAACTACTCCAGCAGGAAATGAAGGAACAACAACAATACAAAACACTCCGGCAGCTACCGGAACCGGAACTCTTACTTCTCAAGGCTCCAGGATACTGCAGCTTGCAAATGCAGAAAGAGCAAAAGTTGGTGCTCCAGCTCTCAAATCCAATACTGACTTAAACAAGCTGGCCACAATGAAATCCCAGGATATTGTAGAAAAAAATTATTTTGCACATGAATCTCCAACTTACGGTTCGCCCTTTAAAATGATGAAAGACTATGGGGTAAGCTATATGTATGCTGGCGAGAATCTGGCAATCAATAGTGATGCTGACAAAGCTCATAATGCTTGGATGAAATCAGAGGGACATAAGAAAAATATTCTGAACCCCGACTTTACAGAGATTGGCATTGGTTTATATCCAAAAGGAAATGGCAGCTATGCATATACTCAAATGTTCATAGGCAAATAAAGAATTTTAAATAAAGCCATGAGATTCCTCATGGCTTTATTTGTTATAGCAAACTCGGAATAATGCTCATATGATATATAATATAAGACTGGCATTTTATGACTTAAATCATCTGCTTTTATCGAAGTATTCAAAAAAAGAATGATCATTAGTGAAGGAGGATTCTATGAAATACAATGCCTATGTATTAACTGCACTGGCACAACTGATAGATTTTACACTAAGCCCCAGTAGCAACGCATATACTGACCAAGCTGTTATTATATTAAAGCTTGTTAATAGCGAAAGGGCTAAAGCTGGAATACCGCCTTTAAAAGCAAATAGTGACCTCAACAAGCTGGCATTCATGAAATCTCAGGACATAGTGGAAAATGGCTATTTCAGCCATCACTCTCCAGCTTATGGCTCACCTTTTGATATGATGAAGTCTTATGGGATAAACTATACTTGTGCAGGTGAAAATTTGGCAATTGATAAATGTGCTGCTAACGCTCACAGGGCATGGATGAATTCAAAAACCCATAGAGAAAATATTCTTAATCCATACTTTATAGAAGTTGGAATAGGCGTATGTAAAGAAGCTAATGAAAGCTATGAAATTAAGGAAAACACACCGCAAACCTAACTTTATGTAATTGCTCCACGTCAGCTGCCGCATCCTGAGCAATAACATAAACTAAGTTTTACAGTGAAATTAAGGAAAACACACCGCAAATCTAACTTTATGTAATTGCTCCACGTCAGCTGCCGCATCCTGAGCAATAACATAAACTAAGTTTTACAGTGTGTATAGGAGGAAGCATATGAGAATGAGACACAAGCCTTATGCAGTGGATAAGCTGTTAGGGCATCCGGATATTGTAATTTTTAAGCCTGCTTTGCTTAAGGGAAAATGGTCAGAGGAATTTGGCAATTCAAATCCTATCAACGTTGAGCTTGGAATGGGAAGAGGCCAGTTTATTACTACCAATGCTTATAAACATCCTAACAATAATTATATAGGTATTGAGAAAAAGAATGAAGTTGTATTATCCGCTTTACAAAGAGTTCTAGATTTTGATCATCCAATCCAAAATTTAAGAATGCTTCCCACCAATATTGATTTCATTTCTGAGTTATTTGGAGCTCAAGAAATAGACAGGCTATATATTAATTTTTGTGATCCATGGCCAAAGGATAGACATGCCAAGCGCAGATTAACACACAGAGGCTACCTGAATGAATATAAGGAGCTTCTTAAGCCGAAAGCAGATATCATATTTAAAACTGATAACAGAGAGCTTTTCGATTTTTCCATTGAAGAATTTCAAGCGTGTGGCTATGAAATAACAGAAATTACATATGATTTACATAAGCTGGAAGACCCCGAAAATGTGATGACAGAATATGAAAAGAAATTTTCTGAAATGGGCGTAAAAATAAACAGATTGAAAGCTTACACACCATAAAAAAGTGGCAGATTAAAATTAATCTGCCACTTTTTTTAACTATACCATGCCTTTACTTTATCAATATCTTTTATGATAATATTGCTCTTATCAAGCTCTATAGACTTTTCTTTTTTAAAAGCAGCAAGTACTCTTATCACGGTTTCTCTTGTAGTTCCCACAATATTAGCAAGCTCCTGTCTTGAAATACCGAGGTCCAATTCAATTCCTGCAGAGGTTTTCTTCCCATGATCCTCCGATAGCTTCACAAGAGCCTGTGCAGTTCTGCCAAAGGTATCATAAAGCGCAAGATTTCTTACCTTATTTTGTGCTTCTATCAATCTGTGATTGAGGTACTTGATAAGCTCCAGCGATATTTCCGGATTTTCTATAATCAGCTTTTGCAAATCGCTGTTTTTAATCATACCTATTTGCGCTTCTTCCAGTACCTCCGCAGTAGCCGGATAGGAGGTGTTATTGAACAGTGTTACCTCTGCAAAAACATGTCCTTCATTTAATATATGGAGGATATGCTCTCTTCCATCACTGGAAACCTTTGATATCTTTACCAAACCGGATTTTATATAATAAAACGCTTCTCCCGGCTCTCCCTCCATAAAAATAATTCTGCCTTTTGTATAATTACGCATGATAGATATGCTGTCAATCTTCTTTAAAAAATCTTCTTTAAGCTGTGAGAAAATGCTTATCTGCTTTAAATACTCATAATTTGTCATATTGATCTCCTAAACTCTAATAATATATATTATTCTATCAAATCCTAAGATAAATTTCATTATAAAATAAAAAGCAAGCATTTTCGTGCTTGCTTCAATTCTAGTCGTCCAGGCCCTTCATTTTAGTAACTCCAGGTCTTACTATATCTGCTATATTTACGCTGTGGTCGCTGACTCTTTCTAGGTTTGTTATTAAATCCAAGAATAAAACTCCGGCACTGATATTGCAATTTCCTTCGTTGAGTCGCTTAATATGTGCTTCCTTGAATTGATCGCGGAGATCGTCAACCGTGTTCTCATAGTCATCTACTCGCTCTACCAGTCGTGGATCTTCTGTCTTTAGTGCTTCTAAAGCATTTACCAAAGCACCGTCTACCTTTTCGCTAATAAGCTTTAGTTCTTCCACTGCAGAATCAGAAAAGGTGATGTTGTTATCCACCTTATACTGTGCAATTTCTGCCAAGTTCTCTGCGTGGTCGCCAATTCTCTCAATATCATGTATTGTATTAAACAAAGCACTTACTTTGTATCTTTGGTCTTCACTAATCGCTGTATTGGCAACTGATACAAGGTATTCCCCTATCTTTTTTTCCAATTCGTTTATTACTTTTTCATTGTCATATATCTTATCCAACAATTTGTCGTTAAACGCTATAATTACATCTACGCCGTCTTTCACGTTGCTTCTTGCAATTTCACCCATTCTAATGATTTCTTTTACAATTTGCACTACAGCAACGGTTGGAGTTTCTAGCAATCTGCTATCTAAATACTGCAGTTCAAACTCATCGTGCTTGTCTTCTCCCGGTACAACTTTAGTAACAAATTTAATAATAAGCATTGCAAATGGGAATTGAACAATTACATTGGCAATGTTGAAGAAAGTATGCGCGTTAGCAATCTGTCTAGCAACATCAGTAGCTGTAAATCCAATTAGCCAAATAATAGGTTTTAATATAATCATGAAAATTATAGTACCTATCAGATTAAAGGTTAAATGCATTACAGCAGCTCTTTTTGCAGTAATTGTAGTTCCGACGCTGGCTAACAGTGCCGTTACACAAGTCCCTATATTTTCACCAAATAATATTGGCAAGGCTGCCTCGATTGGTATCAATCCTTGGAAAGCTAATGCCTGAAGTATACCAATTGTAGCACTACTGCTTTGTATAATCGCCGTTAATGCTAAACCTACAAGAACGCCTAGCATTGGATTATGCTGAAGATTTACCATAAGTTGAGCAAATCCCTCTATATCCTTTAAAGGCTTCATGGCCGCACTCATTTCGTGCATTCCTGAGAATAATAAACCAAAACCAATAAAGAACTCTCCCAGCAGCTTATATGATTTTTTTGATGAAAACAACAACAATGCAGCACCAATTATAAGTGTATATGGGATTATATCATTGAATTTAAAAGCAATCAGCTGTGCTGTCATTGTGGTACCAATATTGGCACCCATAATAACGCCTATAGATTGTGTCAAATTCATGATGCCTGCATTAACAAGTCCAACCACCATTACTGTTGTCGCACTACTACTCTGTATGATTGCAGTAATAGCAGCTCCGACCATAACTCCTAAAAATCTGTTTGTAGTAAGTATTTCAAGCAGTCGCTTCATCCGTCCCCCGGCAGAACGCTGCAGTGCATCGGACATAATTTTCATACCGTATAAAAACACTGCCAGTCCAGCTAAAAGACCCAATATCATTCCTAACAAAAAAATCCCTCCTAAACAAAATAAGTCCACGATAATGATACTATAGTTAGACTACAAGAGCAATACAAATTAATAATATTGTATACAAATTTACTACACTTGTTCGGTACTATCTTTACTTTTGTCTAGAAGTGCTGAAAAGTCTACCTCATTAATAATAATAGCAGCAAAAATTAATAAGCATCCAATAATCATCTTCAAGGTCATTGATTCATTCCAGAAAAGCACTGAAGCGATTGCGCCAAAAACCGATTCAAGGCAAAGGATGATTGCGGCATGTGTCGATGGCGTATTTCTTTGCGCAAGGTTTTGAATAAGAAATGCTGCCAGTGTACTTAGCAGTGCAGAATATAATATCCCGCTCCAAATGCTTATACCCGATAATACAGGCACAGGCTCAAATGGTATAGCCAGTAAGCTGCATACAACACCTGCAAACAATACTTGTATTGTAGCTAAGACTATTGCATCCGTTTTATTCGCATAAAAGCCAATAGAAACGATATGGCAGGCATAGAATATGGCACACAAAAATGTTAAAAAGTCGCCCGCTCCTATTGTCAGCTGCTCATTTACTGATATTAAGGACAAGCCCATAAAGGCCACAATAGCAGTAATAACAGCTTTTCGACCCGGAAACTTCTTCGTAAACAGAATCATTATAAAAGGTACCAAAACTACATTGAGTCCTGTAATAAAGCTTGATTTAGCCGGTGTTGTTAGATTTGCACCAAAGGTCTGTGTTATAAAACCCAAGGAAAGAAATATACCGACTATACAGCTGTTTTTTATGTCTTGCCAAGAAGCCTTTTTTAACTTTGGAAAAAATATAATAGCCATAATAATTCCAGCAATCATAAATCTAATGGATAAAAAATATAATGGTGTTATTACTTCCAATGCATTTTTAGTAACTACAAAGCCGCCTCCCCAAACCATAGCTACCAATAGGAGACTTAAATCCCATAACAACGTTTTAGATACTACTTTTTCCTTCACACTAACCCCACCTCATATCAAAATATACACTACCTATTATACCTTACTAGCTGCTTCCTTCCAATTAAAATAAAATACGCAGCATGAATATATTCTAATATGAATCTGTCTTTCGTATAATATTGTAATAGGAGGGATATTTATGGATTTTTTTAATAATGTTGGAAAAAAACTTGGTAAAACGGCTAAAACAATTACTTCAAAATCAGAAGAGCTTGTTGAAATCACTAAAATTAATCTATCTTTAGGAAGCGAAGAGGATAAAGTAAAAAAACTGTTGGTCGAAATGGGCAATGAGCTATATGTTAGATTTACCAATGGCGAAAGCTTTGATGAATCTCTCGATGGTAAATGCAATCAAATCAAAGCCATACAAGAAAATATAGAGACACTAAAAGAAAGAGTAAAAAATCTAAAAGGCCATACCTCTACTGATAACAGCACAGACAACACCCCTAGCAGCAGCACAGATGTCAGTGACAATGCAAATTTCCGATTAGACAGTGACAATAAATCAGAAAAGCAATAGCATGCAATTAGCTCCCGGATATAATCCGGGAGCTAATTTATTTATCTTTAAAAATATTCTTTTAAAACCTTATAACCTGACGGCGCATACCCACGTTAAGGACTAAACCTAAAGCCAATAAATTTGTAATCAAAGAACTGCCTCCATAGCTGACAAAAGGAAGCGGTATCCCTGTAACGGGCATTATTCCTATTGTCATACCTATGTTTTCCAACACATGAAATAAATACATAGCTGTAACGCCTATGCAAATAAGCATGCCATAAGTGTCCTTTGCCGCCTTTGCAATGTGTATGCATCTTAACAGAAGAATCATAAATAGGACAACTATAAATACTGCTCCTACAAAGCCCAGCTCTTCTCCCAATACAGAGAATATAAAGTCTGTGTGCCTTTCAGGAATAAATCCATTATTATTCAGCGTTCCATTGAATAATCCTTCTCCAACAAATTGTCCAGAGCCTATAGCTGTTTTAGATTGTATTACATGATAACCGCTGCCTCTGGGATCAAGCTCAGGATTCAAAAAAACCAATATACGATTTTTCTGATGGGGCTTTAAAGCAAAGAGCCACAGTAAAGGGGTGCTTAATATAAAAGCTCCCACAGCCCCAATGATATATTTATAATTCAAGCCTGCTGCAAAAAACATAATTGCAGCAATAAATAGAAATACAAGCATAGTACCTGTATCATTTTGAAGCAATATCAACGCAATTGGCAACATAATATATCCAATGCTTATTGCCAAATCAGGCAGGTTGTTCAACTTATCCTTACGGGCATCTAAGTGCTTGGCAAAAGCAAGGATAAACCCAATCTTTACTAGCTCCGAGGGTTGGAAATTAACAGGTCCAAGGTCAATCCAACTTTTTGCGCCCTTTATTTCCTTGCCTAAGACAAAAACAGAAAGCAGCAGCATTATATTTATGATATAAATTGCTGTCTGCATATCTCCAAAGCTATTATAATCAATTAACAGCAAAAGTACGATTGCAATGATACCTAATACAAAGGCAACTCCCTGAATAGTTATATATTTAGGAGAACCGCCGCTTGTAACCTGAGTTGCACTTGCAATACCTACTATGCCTATAATGATCAAAATGATTGTAGTAATAACAATACCCGTGTCAATATTTCTTAAAAGTTTTCTATCTACTATATTATCGTATCTCATCATATGAAATCAGTCCTTTGTAAGTGATATCCTTTGTTCTATATGTTTTGCACGAAGCCTTTTACTGTGAATTCAGAAGGTGCAAAACATTTTCCTTGGCTCATATGTTGCGAAAAATACATTACCGATTGTACAAAAGCAGATGCTTCTACTGATTTTGTAAATAATAAATCTTTTTCGCAACATATATATATATTTTAACATAAGTATTTATGAATAAATAGCTATTTCATCAGAATTTCACCGGTCATAATATCCACTGTCATGATCCAATAGCCGTAATTCTTTGATTTGTGAGGTTTGAAGTCTGTAAAGCCTCTCATTTTGTAATACCTTTCCTCATGTTTATTATTCATCCCAGGAACGCCAAACATGATCGCTTTGATAACCTTTTTGTCTTTACGTTCTTTAGAATACTTTGCTCCAATGATATAGTCCTTTCTGCCAATCATCATAACACATTCATTACTCATGAATGGATATCCCAGAGGCATCATGGAACCCATAAAAGGAATAGTAGCGCTATTTAACAAGTACACGTCATCATTTATTTTAAACCACTTCTTCTTTGAATCATCATCATCAAAAGGCTCATATTCTCTCAGTCTTCCTAAAACCTTCTCTAATCTTCTATACATCGGACTTTCATAGAATTCATTTTTATGTTCAATATGTTTGTCTCTATCATCACTATCACTGTCGCTGTCACAATCACTATCGCTGTCTCTTTCGCTATCTTCATCATAGTAATAGTCTTTAGTATCAATTTGCGGACACTGTATTTTATACTCATAGTGAGGTTTTTCATGTTTTTCTTCTGTCTCTATCACAAATTTTGCTTTTATTTCTGTTTGAGTCTCAAATAAAGGCTTCTGTGGCAGCATCTCAACAGGCACAACCGGTATGGGTTCAGGTGCAATAATTGGTTCTGCTTCCGGTACCATAATTGGCTCCGGTTCAATAATCGGCTGCATTGTTACCGGTTCAGTAACTACCGGAACTGGTATAGGTTCTTTTTTAGGTGTTACCGGTGCAGGTTGAATAATCGGCTGCATTGTTATCGGTTCAGTAACAACTTGAACTGGTATAGGTTCTTTTTTAGATTTTGCTGGTGAAGGCTGCATAATGGGCTGTTCAACAACAACCTCTTCCATTGGCATTACAGGAACCGGCGTTACTTCATCTTCATCTACAACAAATTCCATTACATCTTTGACCCCTTGTTTGATGCCTCCAACGATATTCTTAGCACCTTCGGCAACATCTTCAACTATATCCTTTGCACCTTCTACTACATCGCCAACGAAATCCTCAACGACATCCTTCGCGCCTTCAATTACATTTCCTACTATATTTTTGGCACCCTCAATTACTTCTCCTACATCACCCAGATCAACCTTAGGCAAATGCGGCATTTCCATAGGAGTTGTTTGTACCGGTGCAATTACTTCCTCTATCATTTGCTGAGTTTTATCAATTCTATCTTGAGGCTTGTTTATAATATGATAGCTATTTTTCCACTGCATCTTATCTCTTCCAGTGTATCCGGACAATGGAGTCGCTGTGTTCGTTTTAACAGCAGCTACCATGAATTCAGATATGTCCATACCGCTTTTCATTACGTTATCTGCGTCAAATTCTACATTCAGCTCTCCTCTGCCGCCGCCATCCACCATAAGTCTGCCCATATCAACTGCAGCCTTTTTAGCAGGGGCAATCAGAAGCATCCTATAATCTACCTTCTCACCGTATTTTACGTTTTGTGCATAAGCTGTTAGTTTACCTCTGCCGTTTTTTATTTCAATTTTCGCATAGCCTGTCGGAATTTTTCCCGTATGATAAAATAACGTTTATATTCATTATTTAAAGGCACAGAATAACCCCCTTTTATACATAGTCATTACTAATATATGAAAAAGGGGGTTGTTTATGAACCTATTTTTTAAAAATATTTATACAGCTTATTTGCGATATTTGCGAACTCCTGTAGGGACAAGGTCTCACCCCTTCTGTTTTCCTCTACATCAACACTTTTAAGCACATCCCTCAACTGCTCCTTAGTAAGCCCTAAATTACCAGCCGTTAAAGCATTTAACAAGGTTTTTCTTCTTTGTCCAAAGGACGCCTTTACCACCCTAAAAAATAGACTTTCGCTTTCTACCTCTACAGCGGGATTTGTTAAAATATCCAGTTTTAATACGATTGAGTCGACCTCAGGCTGCGGTATAAAGGAGTGAGGGGGCACCAGCAGTACCTGACTTGGCCTTGCGTAATACTGAACTGCTACCGAAAGCGCACCATATTCCTTACCGCCAGGGGCAGCCTTTATTCTGTCTCCAACTTCCTTTTGCACCATAATGGTGATGCTTTGAAGATTTAGCTTATCTTCCAGCAGCTTCATGATGATAGGGGTTGTGATATAATATGGCAGATTGGCGATAACCTTTACTTTTTTATCTCCGAAGTGCTCTTCAAAAACTTTTTTTAAATCTAGTTTAAGTATATCATGATTGATAATCGTTACATTATCATATTCTTCCAATGTAACCTTTAACACCGGCAGCAGGTTCTTATCTATTTCTACTGCTACTACCTTCCCGGCACTCTCACAGAGCTTTTGCGTCATAGAGCCCATCCCCGGTCCAATTTCCAGAACGTAATCATCCTTTGTAAGCTCTGAACCCTCTATAATTTTGTCCAATATGCTCTGATCAATAAGAAAGTTCTGCCCCAAGCTTTTGGTCATGCGGAAATTAAACTGCTTAAGCAGCTCTTTGGTACTTGATGGATTAACTACATTTTTCATATTATTCATCCTTTGCTGATTATTCAAATAGGCGGTTGCATACACTTTCAAATTCCTCTCGGCTTATGCCGTATATATTTAGACGATTAACAAACTGCTTGGCATTGGTATAGCCTATACCCAGCTCTGCCCCAAGCTTTCTTCTTTTAGATGCTGATTCCGGACTTCCTACTAGTCCAAATTCCGTCATATCTAAAGTAGTAAATTCAATTCTCTTTTCAGCATTTTCTGCCTTTGCCATGCTTAAGGCTTTTAGAATAGCTTCAGGTGCTGCATTTTCTACACCTATATCACTTTCATAGGTTGCATCCTCCGCAGGTATAAAAGCATGCTTTACACCCTTCACTTTATCAGCGATGATCTTTCTTATTTTTTCACCCATAAAATCAGGATCAGTAAGCACAATGACCCCTTGGTTCTGTTGCGCCTTGCGTATAAGCTCCAGCGTCTGCTTTGTAAGTCCAAAGCCGCTGGTTATAATGATATCGGCTGTGACTGCTTTTTTTACTGCAGCTGATTACTTCTTTTATCAATATTATCCCCCGCAATTCGCCTAAAAATGAATTTCCACAGGATATTCTCCTGTGGAATCAAATTGCTATTAGAATTTGTACTTAGGTTTATCCAATATATAAACCTTAACTGGTCTTCTGCCAAACTTCTTTACATCTGATGGAGATTCATAATACAGGTCTATTTTGTTACCTTTTATTGCACCGCCTATGTCTGCCGCCAATGCTTCACCGTAGCCCTCTACATAAAGCCATGTGCCTAATGGGATAACTCTTGGGTCAACAGCAACAATTCCTGGTCTAACCTTTAGCCCCGAATAAGTAATGCCGTAATGCGGATCATCCGGGTATTTACCACAACTTTCAAAGGTCGCATCATATGCAGTCGCTGACATTTTTATTGCTCTTGTGAAACTAACCTGACCTCTAGAAGTAATAAGAGTAGTCTTTACTCCTTCTTCTATCAGTCCATTGACAGGCTGTTGAATAACCTTCTCACTTACTATTTGCTTGCTGACTTCCTTGCCGTCTTCATATACTGTTTTAATAGTAACTTCTTTTTCTCCCGGTTGTCCCTTTTTCACAACATTTACCAAGCCTTTTGCCAAGCTTTCAATTTTCTTGACCTCATTGGTAAATTCCATTGGAACCTTTTGGCTGGACAGCTTCTCTTCTACGCGGACAACATTTACCTGCATATCGTCCTGTAGTATTGCGCTCATCGTTGGTTCAACTCTATCCTTACTGCCAATCAGGATCTCAGCTTCCTTTAATACATTTTCCACCGTATCGGTTGTAGTATAAATGAATATGCTGCTATCCTTGGTTTTAATATTTACCTTTTTGGCTCTTTGAATACTTATGCTTAAACCGTCTTCTAACTTTTCTGTCATAGAAATACTCATCTTATCAAAAGGTCCAATATCAATTGCTTTCTCATTTAGTACATCTTTTACTGTATTTTTAAATGTGCTGATTGCAATTTCTTTTCCTGCGTCGGATATAACTATATCCTTCTTCATCCATCCATAGACCAAAGATGTAGTAAGTATTAAGCAAACCATTATAACGGCTGCAAGCTTTACATAGCGCAAGCTCTTGTCGCTTTTTATGCTTATTTTCATTACTTTACCTCCTTTTGGTAACTCGCTGTTATTTTAACTTCTTTTTCATAAGCTGTCAAATTTTTTTCCAATATTTTACTCTCAGATGTATTGCTTTTATTCTAATAAGCAAAGGGAACATATGGTAATTCTATTATTAAAACTTCTCTTTTATGAATTATTTCCAAGAAAAGTAATGTTATGCATTTTTCACAATTTCCTATTTTATATGATGTCTCACTTTAAAGTTTGTCCCAAGTTTTTTAGCAATGTCTCTGCATACTTCTATATCATAGGCAGATATTGTATCTACTACTGTTAGGCAGACCTCAGGAATATATTTTTGGCACTCTATGGTGAAGTCAATAACAGCATCATAGCTTTGTTCCTTGTTTTCAGGCAAACATAACTGATTGTACTGTTTCATATCCTTGGCATTTAAGCTAATTGATATTGCATTGATATGTTCTGCCAACACCGGCACAATATCTTCTCCCCATATTAAATTACCTTGGCCGTTTGTATTTAATCTTATCTTTGTCTTGAATTCCTTTAGATACTTACATATTTGCAGCATCTGTGACAAGCGTATTGTAGGCTCACCATAACCGCAAAATACAATCTCCTTATATAAATCAGGGTTGGGTATTTCATTTATTATATCCTCGCTGGAAGGCTCCCTGTTCAACCATAAGTCTACGCCCATTCCCTCAGGCTTTTTGCGAATACAAAAAACACAGCTGTTGGTGCACCTATTTGTTAAATTAATATATAATGAGTCTTGAAGCTGATAAGTGTACATAAAACCTCCCAGTTTACATAATCCCATTTTATTCCATATAATAATAACATTATATAAAAAAATACCGCACCAATCAAGGTGCGGCAGGTATTTGGCATTCATAATCGTATGTCACAATACTACATGAAGTGCATAAGCTTGTCACCGTTATGAAAAACAGTACCACTCATTGTGTCATCCTGAGGAACGGTCGGATTTTAAGACACTTCGCAAGCTCAGCGTGACAGGTAGGAACTTATATAAGCCTGTAGTATTTATTGTTTAAATGTCGAATAATCTCTTGCCATTCTCCAAGGTCTTTTTCGCTACTTCTTCAAAACTAATCCCTTTGATTTCTGCTATCTTCTCTGCCACATATCTTACATAACCCGGATAGTTGCGCTGTCCTCTATAAGGCACCGGTGTAAGATATGGACTATCCGTTTCTATAAGCAGCATTTCTAAGGGTATTTCTTTCACTACCTCTATAGTTTTTACGTTGTTTTTGAAGGTAATAGGGCCGCTGATGGATAAATAAAAACCCAGCTTCAAACATTCTCTTGCCATTTCCAGACTGCCTGAGAAGCTATGCAGGACTCCCCCCATGTTTTTTACATCCATTTTCTTAAATATTTCCATAATATCACCATGGGACTCCCTATCATGTACTATAATAGGAAGCTTTAGCTGTTTAGCAAGGTCAATTTGTTCCATAAACCTTTGCTTTTGTACCTCTCTAGGTGAAAAGTCATAATGATAATCCAGTCCGATTTCACCAATAGCCTTCACCTTTGGATTTAAAGACAAGTCTCTTAGAACATCAATTGACTTACTATCCATAGATTTGGCATCATGTGGATGTACCCCAACTGAAGCATATATAAAATCATGTTCCTTCGCTAGTGCTATGGACTTAATCGAGGTATGCAGATTACTTGCAGCATTTAGTATCAGCTCTACCCCCTCCGCTTTGCATTGTTCGATTACTTGCTGGCGGTCTTCATCAAATCTGCCATCATCCAAATGTGCATGTGTATCAAATAACATTTTGCCATCCCTTTCCTTTGTCTCTATGTCTTACAACATATCTAACTTACATCGGCTCCGGATTTTATTTCACTCATTGGTGTAATCAAAGTCAATGTATTGTCGTCTACAGCTGCCAATATCATACCATTGGACTCTATTCCTCTTAGCTTAACCGGCTTTAAGTTGGCAACTAGTACGACGTACTTCCCAATAAGATCCTCCGGCTTGTAAGTTTTTGCAATGCCTGAAACTACTTGTCTTTTTTCTTCTCCAACTTCAAGTTGAAGCTTCAAAAGCTTATCTGATTTTTCTACTTTTTCACATTCCAACACCTTTGCTACTTTAAGCTGCACCTTTGCGAAGTCATCAATCGTAATAAAACCATCACTTACAGATGTTTCTTCCTTCTTTGCCTGTTCTTTCTTACTTTCCACTTTCTCGTCAATTTTAGGCTGCTCTACAGGTGCTTCTGCTTCTAAAGCAGCATTTATTTCAGCAAGCTTCTTGGCTTCATCAATTCTTGCGAAAAGCGGCTTTGCATCATTCACCTTATTGCCTGCAACAGTACCATTAAAGGACTGGATACTTTCCCAATCAGTCTTGGATGCATTCAACTGTCTTTGTATTTCAACTGCTGTATCCGGTATGAAAGGAAGCAAAAGTACAGAAGCAATTCTGATACTTTCCAAAAGGTTGTAAAGTACTGTTGCCAGTCTGGCCTTGCCTGTCTCATCCTTTGCCAGTATCCAAGGCTGCGTTTCATCAATATATTTGTTGCTTCTTTTCAATAATGCAATAACTTCCTCTAAAGCTTCTGCAACTCTGTATTCATTCATTTTCTCTTCAACCCTGCCTGAAGTTTCCAAAGCCAGATTTATAAGTTCATCATCTATTGCATCTTTTACATCAGGTTCAGCAACCACACCGCCAAAGTATTTATCAACCATTGTAATCGTTCTGTTCACCAAGTTGCCTAGATTATTGGCCAAATCGCTGTTTATTTTACCAATCATATGCTCATAGGTCATATTACCGTCTTGAGCAAAAGGCATTTCCTTAAGCAGATAATATCTTACCGGGTCCAAGCCAAAATATTTTACTAAATCCTCTGCATAAATAACATTGCCTCTGGATTTTGACATTTTATCCTTGCCCTGAAGCAGCCATGGATGACCATAAACCTGCTTAGGCAGTTCTTCACCTAGTGCCATAAGAATTATAGGCCAATATATAGTATGGAATCTTACGATATCCTTTCCTATTATATGCACATCTGCAGGCCAGTACTTTTTGTATAAATCGCCGCTTTGTCCATCAGGGTTATATCCAAGGGCAGTAATGTAGTTTGATAACGCATCTATCCATACATAAACCACATGCTTATCATCAAAGCTTACTGGTACTCCCCAATCAAAGGAAGTTCTAGATACGCATAGATCTTGCAGTCCGGGCTTGATAAAATTGTTAATCATTTCATTTTTTCTTGCTTCAGGCCAGATGAAGTTCGGATTTTCCTCAATGTGCTTTACCAATTTGTCTGCATACTTTGAAAGCTTGAAAAAGTATGCTTCCTCACTGGCTTTTTGCACTTCTCTGCCACAGACTCACAAGGTGTGCAATACCAGCCCTCATAAGAGCTTTTGTAAATATCTCCTTGATCATAAAGCTTCTTGAAAATCTTTTGTACTGTTTCTATGTGCTCTTTGTCAGTGGTTCTTATGAATTTGTCATAACTGACATTCATGAAATCCCAGATTCTCTTGATTTCACCTGCAATCTTATCTACGTGTTGCTTTGGAGTCAATCCATCTTCAATTGCTTGCTGCTGAATTTTCTGACCGTGCTCATCTGTACCTGTCAAGAAAAATACATCATAGCCGGTCATTCTCTTAAATCTAGCTATAGCATCAGAAAACAAAAGAGGCCTCACCCCACCATGGGACGAAGACCTCGTGTTACCACCCAAATTTACATTTGCATCGCTGCAAAAATCTCTATAAGTGACTTGCTATATCGCGCATCACCCTGCCTTTTAACGTAGGCTGCCGTTGCTGGCTTAGCAAAACCTCACCCGCACAGTTCAGGGGCCATGTTCAGTCGATCTAGCGTACCGGCTCACACCATGGATTTATATCATCCAAACCGGCTCTCTGAAACAATTCAATCAACTTACTCTTCCCATCATTACCTTTGTTCATATTTTCTAACTTATTGATAAAAATATACACCAAACTCTAATAAGTGTCAATACTATTTCTTTATTGCCTTAGCTGTTAAAACTATAGGCTTTTGGTATCTCTTTGACTTATTTGTTTTGTTATTTATGTGGAATTTAATGTATTAAGACCCATACTGTTATATAATAATATTGTGTTTTCATAACAAATTTCATTTCTAGCTTCATCCATAGAAAGGACAATTTCATGGAAAAAATATTATATACTCTTTTGATTGCAGGAATAGGAGGATATATTGGCCTCAAACTGAAAATACCAGCCGGAGCCTTCGTAGGTGCAATGGTTGCAGTTGCAGTCTTTAACATGTATACGGGCAAAGGCCAGCTGCCTACGCAGTTCAAACTTGTAGCACAGATTGTTGTAGGAGGCATGATCGGTCTTAACTTCAAAATGAATACCTTGAGTGAATTAAAGAGTCTTCTTGTTCCCGGACTTATGCTCTTTGTAGGGCTCACCTTTTACTGTCTGCTGTTAGGCTTTGTAATTCATAAGGTTACAGGCTTGGATTTAGTAACTTCATTATTCAGCACCTCGCCAGGAGGAATAACCGATATGACGCTGATATCCGACGCATATGGAGCGGATACACCAAAGGTAGCTATTCTTCATTTGATTCGTTTGGTTACTGTTATAACGATTCTTCCAATGGCAATAGGATATCTTTCTAGGCTGCTATCAAAATAACGGATAAATAGAAGATTTATCCGTTATTTATTTGAATAAAATAGTGCAAACGATGATAGCCCCTATCACACCCGCCAAATCTGCAATCAAAGCTGCAACCAGTGTATGTCTGATATTTCGGATTCCTACAGAACCAAAATATACTGTAATAGTATAAAATATTGTTTCGGTACTGCTCATGATGGTGCTGGCCACTATTCCTGCAAAGCTGTCTGCTCCTTCTCGTTTGAGAATGTCAGCCAGTACACCCAAAGCACCACTTCCGGATAAGGGCTTCATAATGACCAGGGGCATGATTTCTTGTGGAATTCCCAAGGTATTGGTTACAGGGCTTATTATATACAATAAAAAATCCAGCCCTCCTGACTGCCGCAGCATACCAACAGCCAGAAGCATTGCTGCTATGTATGGAAATATTTTATAGGTTATCTGCAACCCTTCCTTTGCACCCTCTATAAACACCTCATAAACCTTTACACCCTTGATATAACCATAGGCTAAAATGAATAAAATGATCAAAGGTATGATATAGCTCATCTTGCGCCACCCGTTGTCTTCTCCAATAGCTTACATGCAACAATCCCTGTTGCAAGGGCAAACATTGACGTTATTAAAGCGGGAAGTATTATAATTCCGGGGTTTGTCGAGCCTAAAGACGATCGCAGGGACAAAACTGTTGCAGGTATAAATTGAGGGGGGGCTGCGTTAATAACAAGGAATAAGCACATGGCATTTGTGGCAACATCCTTTTTGCTGTTCAACCGTTGCAGCTCATCCATGGCTTTCAAGCCCATGGGTGTTGCAGCGTTGCCAAGGCCTAACATATTAGAGGTCATATTCATCACCATGGCCCCCATGGCATTGCCTTTTGCAGGCAGCTCATTAAATATCAGCCGCAGCACAGGTCTAATGATTAAAGAAAGCTTATCTACTAAACCGGACTTCTCCGCCACCTTCAATACACCGCACCACAGCACCATACCCCCTATAAGCCCTATAGCCAGCTCAACTGAAGCCTTCAAGGAGCGAAATATTTCCTCACTGAGCAGACCTAGCTTGCCGCTTGTTGCAGCAAAAGCAACAGCCATTGCTATCATGAAGAACCATATCTTATTAATCAAAAAAATCCCACCATTCATTGCGTATTAGTACAATGTATGATGAGATTTGAGTGTTATGACATATTATAGTTAGCGTATAAAACATAAGGACTGGTATGCTCTCAAAACCTATTGGAAATTATTTGCTTAAATAAGTTTCCCCCATTCATAGTGTATCAGACAATGAATGGGGGAACACGGGGGGTTATGTACCTATTTAATTTTATAGGTAATATGTAATCTTAATTTCGGGGGTTAACTCAATTTTGCAAAATGTTAATTTAACTAACCAAAACTTCAATATATTTGCTATAAATAGTTCTCAAGCTTAAGCTTTATCAATTACTATGACGATATATTATGCTGAAACAATAATTGATTGCGGCTCAGGTATTTCATCCACTGCGATTGCATTAATATTAACACTTGTAGCAGCCATACTAACCAACATTACTAAAATAACTAAAAATACACCAATTTTCTTCATTTTTCTACCTCCAAAATGTTATTTTAATTAACAATATGATATAATAATACAATATAGCAGTTTTCCATTAAAGTCAATAACTCTAAATTTTTTTATTAAATTATTTTTTCATACATAGTCAATACCATTCTATCACCAGGAGGTGCTATCATGATTCCTATAGGTCAGAAAATAAAAGAGGCCAGAAAAGAAAAAAAAATGACACAGAAGGAGCTGGCTGATAACAATATATCCCGCAGCTTAATCAGTCTAATAGAAAACGGTTTATCCTATCCCTCTATGCAAACCTTAGAGTATTTGGCCTTAAAGCTGGATAAGCATATTAGTTATTTTTTAGCAGATGACAATTCAATTAATTCCGATTTATTAAATCTAATTGCTGATTTAGAATATTTATTGGACACTAAAGAATATTCACAAATCATAAGTAAGGCTGAAAGCTTTATTAAATATAAACTTAGCGATAAAGAAAGTATAAAAAAACTAGACCTAGGAGTATTTTACTGTATCATAGGTATTGCTTATCAAAAAACTAATGACAAACGTGCTTTTGATTACTTAAACAATTCTGTAGATTACTTAAAGTCCGAAGGCAATAACAAATATATTAGCAAGGCATATAATTGCCTAGGCTTGGTCATGTATAAAAATAAAATTTACGAGCAAATGGAGTATTATTTAAAGCTAGCAGATTCCTGTATTAGCATAATTACATTTGAAAATATTAATCAAAAGCTCCATATACTTTATAACCTTTCACTAGCCTATTATCATCAACATAAATATAGTTTGGCGATGGATATATTGCAAGAAGCTCTGAAGCATTCAAAAACGCATGAGATATATTACTTGTTTGGTGAATTTAATATGCTATTAGGGCTAACTTACAGAAGTTTTGATAAAATTGAAGAAGCAATTGATTGTTATATGAAGGCTATCAAATATTACAAGCTCATTGATAACAAGTACATGGAGCACAGATGTTATATAAACTTATCTATCCTTTTTAGGGCATGTGATGATTATTACAATTCACTAAATTATATTAATGATGCAATTATATATTTTCAATCCATCAATGATGAGGTCAAATTAATAAATGCCAAAGTCGAAAAACTTATAAGTATGTTCATATTAAACAAGGATAAAGATACGATTTTAGAAACGGCAGTTAGCTTGAACAAGAATTTAAATATCCCTGATTCTGCCAAAGGAGAATTGTTAACTATTCTAGCCTACCAAAAACTAAGAAGCAAAGACTATTCAAGCTCACTTAGCCTATTTAAAGAAGCAGAAAAGATGCTATACAATAACAATGATACTGAAATGAATTTATTTATCTTTCATGGCCTTAGCATCATCTATGAACATTTGAACG
The DNA here is from genome assembly GCA_029256325.1 of Clostridia bacterium. Classification (GTDB taxonomy): domain Bacteria; phylum Bacillota; class Clostridia; order Lutisporales; family Lutisporaceae; genus GWB2-37-7. The sequence continues at coordinate 29,673 of JAQSYD010000076.1, read as the reverse complement.
ACGTTGAGAATGCTCATACATATCTATCAAAGCTAAATAAAAAATTGCAAGATAGACCGTATTATCATAGATATATTTATAATGATAATACACCATTTAATACTTAAAAAAAGCTGCTTATAAGCAGCTTTTTTTAGTTTCCACCGTTCTATATGAATTACAATCTATCTATTTACTCAATCAAATCTAATAAATGCCTTATTGTCAGCACAGGATGGGCAAAAATCATTCTTTTGCCAGAGAATCGCATAACCTGTCTTACTTGCTCTCTCATATCCTGTTTATAGCAATGTACGGTACATTTCAGACAAACAGGCTTTTTCGTACCGAAGCTGCATTGGTATAAACGCATCACTGCGTATTCCAATAGCTTGCTGCAGGAACTACAAAGCTCTTTATTTTCTTTATGATTATGTCTGCAGAATATCGCAACCATATTCTCCATGGTTTTCTCTTCTCGCGTAAGTCTATTGTTACTCATCAAATTATCTCCACTCAAATAATTTCGTCTACACTTAGTGTATCCCATATTTACCGAATTATATAATTAAAGTAACTTTCCCCATGAACCATTTTAAATGAGTGTACAAAATTTATACGCAAAAATTTGCCTCATGTTGGCTTAGCCGTTGACTTATCTATCTATACAAACAAAGTGTACAAAATCATTACATGTCGTAATTTTGTACACTTGTTTATCTCTATTTCATATTTTTTTACCTGACAATGAACAGCTTGGGCTATTTTTTACACCGTTCTAACAAAGTCAAATATCTTCTGCGACAGCAAATCAGGGCAATCCACTAAGGGTGAGTGCCCGCTGTTTTCAAGTATAACCAAGGCGGCATTGTCACCAATAGCTTCAACTGTTGTTTTAACAGCGTCCTCAGATACAATGATATCTCTATCGCCCCAGAAGCTTAGCACCGGTACTTCAACCTTATCGATCAAACCGCTTCCTGGCGCATAACCATTATGCCCATGGGACATATTAAAATTAGCCAGTGACCAGTCTATATCTACAAGATTTTTTTGCTTTAACGTTTCATTTATATACAAATTGTTATACTCAGGCTCTGGCTTCTTGTTGGTATAAATAGCTGCATCCCACAGCCAATTCATAAAAGCAAAATCCTTATTCTCCATAGCTGCCAGTGCAGGCGCCACTTGTACTGCATCCAAGGCCATCTCGTTCTTGCTTGAATATACAGTGTCTACAAGTATTTTACCCGCTGCATCTTTTTTGTAAAGGGGATAGCCTGTATAACCTACGGATTCTATAAGCACGATCTTATTGGCAAAGCCCGGATGATCTGCTGCAAACTGCAGACATATTCCACCGCCTGTTGACCAGCCTGCCATGGCGAAGTCCTTCAATCCCAAGATTGATACCAACTCAAAAATATCCTCTGATAACTCCTTTAAGCTGTCAAAGCGGTGATTGTAGCTGCTTTCTCCAAAGCCTCTCAAATCAACAACGTATGCCTTAAAATCCTCAGGCAATCTGTCAATGATGGGTAGAAAGTGTAGTCCCGAAGACATGTTTCCATGGATGAGCAGCAATATATTCTTTCCTTTTCCTAGTTCCCTATAAGCTAATCTTTCGCCTTTGCTGAGGTTGACATATTTTATTTCATATTCTTGCATCATTACAGCTCCTCTCCCAACTTATAAATTAATGTATTTGTTATTTACCACCCATAGAAAATTCTATTTCTGCAGCTCTACTATCACGGCTGTACCCATACCTCCGCCAATACAAAGTGTAGCTAATCCATATTGACTATCTCTTCTTTTCATCTCATAAAGCAAGGTAGTCAATATTCTGGCACCGCTGGCTCCCACAGGATGTCCAAGGGCGATAGCTCCTCCATTGACATTAACTTTATTCATATCCCAAACCAGTTCCTTGCTTACTGCTAAGCTTTGCGCCGCAAAAGCTTCATTGGCTTCAATCAGATCAATATCTCCTATGCTTAGTCCCGCTTTATTCAAAGCCTTTTGTACAGCAGGCACAGGTCCTATTCCCATAATGCTAGGTTCTACTCCCGCTGAGGCATAGCTAACAATCTTAGCTAAAGGCTTAATTCCCAGTTCTATTGCCTTTTCAGCAGACATAACCACAACCGCCGCAGCTCCGTCATTCACTCCTGATGCATTCCCCGCTGTAACAGTACCATCCTTTTTAAATGCAGGTCTGAGTTTAGAAAGTACTTCTACAGTAATCCCCGGTTTTGGAAATTCATCATGTTGAACAACTATATCACCCTTTTTGCTCGATATCACAACAGGTATTATTTCTTCCTTAAACCTATCTTCCTTCATGGCTGCTTCTGCCTTATTTTGACTTGCTGCCGCAAAGGCATCCTGTGCATCTCTTGAAATATTATATTTCTCAGCAAGATTTTCTGCTGTTATACCCATATGATAATTATTGAATGCGTCCGTCAATGCATCAAATATCATAGAATCCGTAATTTCTCCATGACCCATTCTGTATCCTGTCCTAGCTGCTTTCAGCAGGTAAGGCGCCTGGCTCATATTTTCAGTGCCTCCGGCTACAACAACTTCTGCTTCACCACACATGATTGCCTGAACAGCCAGTTCTACGGATTTTAAACCTGAACCACAAAGCATGTTTACAGTCATAGCCGGCTTTTCTACAGGGATACCAGCTCTTACTGCTGATTGCCTGGCAACTCCCTGACCTTGACCTGCCTGCAGTATACAGCCAAATATGACTTCATCCACTAAATCAGGCGCTATTCCTGCTCTATGTATGGCTTCTTTAATTACGATGGTACCTAGCTCTGCAGCAGGAACACCCGCTAAAGCTCCATTGAAGCTCCCAACCGGCGTCCTGACAGCACTTGCAATTACTACTTCTCTCATTTTTCTTCCTCCTGAAATATTATTTGATTTCATAATAAGCAAGAACTATGCCAAGTTTTTTTGCAAAGGGACATAATCAATATCAGCATGAACAACATATAATGCTATTAACACGTTGCAAGGAGTGATATGAATGCCTTTTCGTCCGTTCTTTTGTCCTTATATGAATCTGCAAAACGAAGATTATGATGATGAAGATTTCCGTTCACCAGATGGCTTCGGTCCACCTTTTGGTCCGCCCTTCGGTGGTCCGGGTCAGGGTCCAGGCTTCGGTCCACCCTTTGGACCTCCATTCGGCGGTCCTGGTCAAGGTCCTGGTCAAGGTCCTGGTCCTGGTGGTCCTCCGGGTCCACCCCCAAGCAAGGCTCCTACACAGAATGCCACCTTTGGCGGTCCCAGCATAAAAGCCGTAGATCCAGGTGCAATCAGACCCTGCAGGTATCAATTTATTTATATCTGGCCAACTTATGGAAGACCTTTCTGGGCATGGCTAACCTTTGTAGGGCGCCGTTCTGTTGCCGGCTACCGTTGGACCGGCAATCGCTGGAGATATTTCGGTATGGATTTAAGACAAATAGATAGCTTCGTATGCTACTAAACAACAAGCCCTCAGTCTTTAATGACCGAGGGCTTCTGTTTTATTTTTATAAACTATGACCGTGCATAAAGCTCTATAAAGCCGTCCACCGCCTGCTGCAATCCGTCCATGTCATATATAATATCATAGGTTCTTTTATTATCAACCTTCTCAAAATCCTGAACACCAAAGCATATAGGCTTATTTCCCATTTTATTTATAACCCTCATGCCAATACACTCCATTACATTTGTAAGAGGCGTTAAAATATCCTCCTTATAGCGCTGATCATATCCTTCTGTCATTCCACCGTGAGCTATAATACCAGCTTTTTTGCCATTGGTCGGATGGAAGTTTTTCTTGCCTGAACAAATTCCCAAATAACTCATTTCCTCAAGCTTTTCAAACAATATTACAAGCTTCGAGGGAATAGGTGCATAGTGAGGGCAGATGAATATAAGTTCGTCTGCTTTTTTGATTGTATCATACAGCTTGTTAAAATCCTCATCTTCAACACAGCGCTGTGTTTCTGCACAGCTTTCGCACATGCCGCAGGATGTCAATTTGTAATCCCTCAAATCAACAAGATTTACACTACAATCGCTTTTCATATCCTTTAATCTGCTTTTTAATAGCTCTCCCGTTCTTAACGAAATGGATCCATTTCCGGATGAACGTACATTGGATCCAGAAATAATAGCGATATTCATTTTCAGTCCCCCCTAAAGGATTATATATTCTACATATTTCTTTAATTTCCTTTTATATCCTTACTAGTCCATTAAAATTCTATGTAGCTTATCCTTAAAGCTGCTGACATCCCCATTAAAAAGCACAATATGAATTCCCATTTCTTCTGCCCTTTGAAAGGTCATTTCCCCACGTTCAGGAGTTTGTGTAGATACCAATATTTTTGTTACTTTACGGCCGCCCAAATGCTCTGCATAAACCTCCAGCTCATTTAGATCTTCTACATCATATTTTTCAGTGTCCTTACAAGATATGCAAACCAAATGGGAATCCACAGCAGCTACCACATCCAGCTCATTGTGGACGTCCACCTCTTCATCCCAGACAAAAAGCATTCCGCTTATTGCGTCATTTACCTCTTTTATTTCTTTTATGCACCTGTAGGTAAGAGACTCCAACCAACTGCCTGCACTCATAATAAAGGATTTTGCCTCTTTGCTCGAGAGGGTAAACTCTATGTGATCAAAATAGAATTTATAATCTATAATCAACTGCTTTTGCAAGAGCTCTTTCAAAAATTTCTCTACGGCCTTTATTTGAATATAGGATAGTCTGTCTGTCATGATTTCAATAAATAAAGGCTGCATAATAAACTGCTTCACTATGCGCGTATTTCTCAGAATACCTTTAGCATACTTCCACATATCATAGTTCTTTATCATAAACTCCACTAGTTCTCTAAACTCCTGCTTATCAAATATGTCGGTGGAGTGTTTAAGTATTTCTGCACCGGCACTGCAAACGATATCCTCTACCGTAAGCTCTACGTTAATAGGCATCAGTTCTTGCAGCTTCTCATTCAAAATCAGTATCTTTTCATGATCGTTATCTACATATATTAATATCACATTACTGCCTTGAGCTGCTTGAAAGGTCAAAAGACCCATCAGCTTACTTCCTCCGGATAAATTCAAATATGTATCTTGGCTATTATATTGCTGAATAATCTGCGCTATGGCAGCGGGGCTTTGCTCATTTATGACATACTCAATCAGCTTAGCTTGAGGAAGCTTTTGACCTATACACGCTTTGGCATTATTACAGCTTTCCACATCCTCCTCCATTCTGATAAAAACAATCTGATTGGGCTTGAGGTTCAAAGCTGCTAATATACTATAATGATTATATTTACCTATTATGTTTATCAATGTATTACACTTCATAGCGGCCTCCCTATGTACTGAAAATTCATTATATATATTATACATTAATTTGCATAGCAGGAATAGTTTGCACACTTTATTGACATATAACACACGAAATCAGAATAATTATAAAAGGTCCTTGGCAAAAACCAACGACCTTTTTATTAAATGCTATGGGATTTTTTGAAACCTAACTCTTCAAAAATGTCTTTATACTTCTCTTCTATTTGAATTACCATAAAATAGGATCCATTGTTTTTCTCATAATTTAAGATCTCTATAGCAAGTATCTTGAATAAGTCTGCTTTTTCAAATTCAGGCAATACCGACATCAAGTAAATTCCTCTGTCTTCCTCTTCAAACCTATGCGTTGCTGCGGCTGCTATAGGTGAGTTGTCTTTCTGCAAGAGAAAGAAATTAAAATTTGGATCTTCTACAGCCGTTTTATCAATGGTTCCCTTTAAGCTCTGACTGACCAGTTGACACCAAGCTTCCTTCTGCCGCTCGTTTTCAACCTTAATAAAGCTTAACCCTTCAATATCCGTTGGCTGATATTTAAAGTTGTACAAGTAATAATACAAGCCTATATACTTAGCATTTTCCTTAACTATCAAAGGATGTAAAGTTGATGGTATTGCTTCCAGAAATTGCTGCCTGCTACTGTCATTGGCTTCAGCCAACTCCTTGGGGTTCCCTGCAATAATGCCAAACCATTCAGCCTTCCCAGCCTCCACAAAGCCGCACTTCTTTGCTAATCCCGGACTCATACTATTACCCTGTATAATTTGAATAAAGGGGATTTTCCCCGCTTCTATGATCTGTTGAGCAAGGTCAATTGTAACGTCTACGGCATAGCCCTTACGCCTATGCTCTTCTTTGGTGTACATAATTCCCATAGAATTATCATCATGAATCAGTACCCAGCATACAATTTCACCATTTATATAGATAGCAGATGAGGGTCTTTGTGTAATATCCCTTTTTATTACCTCAAGGGTTTCGGGTCCCCTAAAAGGATAGAACTTGTCAACAGTTTCTGCATCCTCCAGCCTTATCCGCTCTGTTGGGTTTTTCTTGAGGCTTAAGTCCAAGTTTTCCTTAGGCATATAGTATAGCGTACAGCGGCTTTCCCAACCTAGCAGGTATCTTTGCCTTATTTTTTCTGCCAATTCTCCTTCAACTCCCGAAAAGCCGAAGAATCCCTCCTTAAAAAAATTGGCACATATATTATCTATAAATCCATCATTCTCCGTATATACCAAATGCATATAGTCGTCCTTGCATGCCAGCACCCCCGTTGGATGTTCCAAATCGTCTACAAATACTTCGGCATTGGGCATATTCTCAATGATTCCCAAAATATTCTCGTTTACTAGAAACTTCTGCTTAAGAAACTCAATTGCTATATTTAAACTCTCTATTTTTATTAACATTGTTTCACCTCACCAGCTGTAATTTATAATGTATCTAAAGTGGTTATCTCTAACTCCTTCAGATATCTTTCAAAATATTCTATTTGGTATTTGAGATAATCCTTCCATATTTTATCTGCCGTTTGGGTTTCTAAATTATATTGATCTTTTAATTCCATACGTTTTCGTATTATGGTTCGTACTGCCTCTATTCGTTCTTGAATGGTTCCTTCAGTACATTCCTTACCCCAAGCCATGGTTTGATAGATTCTCAAGGCGCCAAAACGATCTATATTATCAGAGTCACTTACTATTTTTGACTCCAAGGTTTCTTCATAATCATATCCGCACTTTCCATCCACATGAACTGCTATGGCATAGCAAATGTCCTCTATTTCTTTTTGACTTAAAGTAGTGTCATTTAGGAAACCCCTCGCTATTCTTGCAGATACCCTGCCATGCTCCATGTTGTCTTCCGTGTCAAACTTCCCTACATCGTGCAGCAAGCAGCTAATCACTACGATCTTACTATCTGCGTTTTCCCTTTCTGCAAGGTATTTGCCAAAATTAGCAACGCGCAAGCTGTGCTCTACTCTATAATTCTTTTCCTCCTCAGTCATACTGGCTTCATTAATATGACTTACCAAAAACTCATGACATCGCTTTATTAATTGCTCCATAAGCTCTACCCCCTAGTTATTAATACACAAATATAATTTTACCACTTATTGGATGAGGAGCAAGGGAAAAGTTGAGTAAAAAAAGATATCCTGTATCCTTGGTGCCAGGCACCAAAGATACAGGATATCAACTTATCTGCTATTTGAAAGAAACGTCACAGGTAATAATGCCATCTACTTCTTCTATATTCTCTATAGTAATACCTGTATAACCTCTACTGTCAGTTCCCCACTTATAATAGGAAGCTGTATTTGGATTTAATTTTAAATCAGCACTTAAGATTGTAACATCTTTTGTTCCAGGGAATGGGTCAGATGAATCACCATCATTGGCATATTTCTCCATATCCCATTTTCCATCTGCCTGCACTACTTGGATTCCATAATGATTCTCTCCTGTCCCTGGATCCTTATAGTTTTTGCCTCTATTGTTCCAATCCCAGTTAGCGGCTTCATTTGGTCTATGGAAATTTCTCATTAACACATTTTCATCTACATGATATACAACAAGGCCATGGAGGTTTTTACCATCTACGGTGTAAGCGAGACCTTTATCATAACCAATCTGCTGCCGATTTTCCAACAAGAAGTATTCCTTTCCATCAGAGCCTGGAACTACAATCTTATATATATCAGCATCTGTTGCAAGAGGTTTTATTGTAATTGTTTCACCCTCAGGGTTAATTTCCTTAGGGTCAGCAAAGCTAAGAAAATACTTTGACCATGCATCCATATGAACAGGTGAGAATCCGCTGAAGTAGCGATCAAATTCTTTATCGCCAGTATTTACTTCTCTACCGTAGCTTCCTCCTGCCATCAATGTAAACATTCCTGTTCCTTCAGAATCATAACCATAATCATATTGATCCGGAAGTCCTAATACATGACCAAATTCATGAGCAAAAACGCCTGGATCAACTGGTGAAGGTTTTCTCTTTGGAATGCCTGCAGGTCCTGTGAAATACTCAGTTAAGTCCTGACCAACTTCCGGACAAATGTTATATGTGTTTAATACTACTCCATCAACCACTTCATATTTCAATTCTTCTTCTGGTATAAATTCTCCAGTCTGATAATAATGTCCATAATAGCTTGCACTTAGGATATCCCATTTATGTGACCATATTATTTGTGGGTCTCTGCTGTATTCAGCACCGGTTCCTCTATGTATTATGAATACATTTGGAACAATCTCATTAATTACATTTCCATTTTCATCGGTAAAGTAAGTTGCATCTCCATAAAGATCTGCAAAATCACCTGGTTTTGCCTCTACTGCATAATTAGCAAAATTCACTTTATCAATATCTTTAGCCAATTGTAAAGCATCCTTTACTAATTCACCAATATGAGCGTCTCCATTTTCATTATAATATCCATCATTCTGACCAAGATAATATTCATAAGTATGAGGTAATTGATACCAGCCCATTACATCCACAGATATACCAAATTGGTTATAGCTTACTTCATCGTAATAATTGTTCAAGGTACGATTTGTAGCAAGAGTAATTCCTTTCTTTTCAGCGGCATCTTTAATCCATGAAAATAGTGGTAGCTCATATGGGTTGTATTCTATACCAGTAAGCATATCTTCAAATTGTCCTTTAGGAATACGCGGAAAATCAACTCCAGGTACATCGCTTATGTTACCTTCAGAAACGGGGAAATCTACAAGTATTGCAATACCCCCCAGGCTTTATGTACGCTTTTCCATTAAATCCATGGAGCTCTTTTCCTTCTAGATTTTTGCCTCTAGCTGCTGCATCCATCAAGAGATCTTTATCCAGTTTCTCATAGCTTGGAAGGCTTTGTTTGAACTGCTTTTGTGTAGTCGCTGTCTTGTCAGGTGTCACTACCGTTGGTTTCACTGTACTATCCGGCTTGCCTTTGCCCTCTGGTTTGTCAGCATAAGTTGCTAAAGTAAACAGACTTAAGACTAACACAACAACCATAATGATACTTAAAACCTTTTTCATAATACTCCTCCTCGAATACTTATTGTTATACTTGTTTCATATCACCTGGGCAAGCTGCAGGATGCAGCTTATGCCCCTATTCATGTCCAAGTATAGACATATTCTACACTGAATTGGATAAGCATTTTGTCAAAAGCACTTGTCGAGCAATAGAACCTTTTTCCATTTTTCTGATAAAAACTTCAAGCTTCTTCTTTACATTTCACATAATTCAGTAATATCTAATATTTCTCATTTTAGTACAAGTCTTATGTGCCAAGCTATTTCCATAAACCTTAGACAATCATTTAACATTTACATAAAAAAGTCAGCTGTTATTTCACAGCTGACTTCATCACCATCTTCATGTTTCAGTTTACATATTAAATATTTTATCCTTATATCGTCCCAGAATAGTTAGGAGCGGATAACCTATAACATAGCAAGCAACAAATTGTCCTGCTGCTACCCACGCCATAGCTGCGAAAAGTGTAACTGGAACTCCATAGACATAAACAAGCATGAGTCCAACAACTACAGCATTTAGTAATACCGGCGGCATTGGCACCAACCATTTCTTATTTCTTAAGCGATAAGAAAGGTATGCAGCAGCAAGAGTCGTTAAGCTGCCAAATATGATGTCCACAAATGTAGCGCCTACCAAAAAGTTACCCAGCAAACATCCAATAAACAATCCTGGTATTGCTGCCGGTGTTAGTGCTGGCAGTATAGTTAATGCCTCCGAAAACCTGAGCTGAAAAAGCCCCGAGCTTAGTGGTGCAAAGCTAAGCGTTACCACCACATACACTGCTGCTATTACTGCAGCCTGTGCCATAAATCTTACATTTTTCATTTTTATTGCCTCCCTAGTTTTGTTTTAAGTCAGGATGGTTACGAACTGACTTATTGTGTTACAACATCTTATATTAGCACTGATAATGCTGCAAAGGCAAGTACATAATTTAAAGTCTCATTTTTTCACATTATAAAAAAACTGAGTCATTGACATTTGCGATGTCATTGACTCAGCTACAAAGCATTGCAGTCCTTAGAAAAGTTTATACTTCAATCACCACTGGTATAATCATCGGATTTCTCTTTACATTGGCATATAGATATTCTTTGAGGGCATCCTTTACAATCATTTTTATAGTCGCCCATTCTTTACCATCATATTGATTTACGGCATCTGCTACTACCTTACGCATTTGCTCTATCAATTGCTCTGATTCTCTAACATATACAAATCCTCTCGAAATAATATCAGGTTGTGCGATGATGGCACCTGTTTCATTGTCAATGGTTATAATTACAACAACCAGTCCATCCTGTGATAGTAGTCTTCTATCCCGGAGAACAATGTTCCCAACATCTCCTACGCCAAGGCCATCAACTAATATATGTCCCGCAGGCACCTTGCCTGTGATCTTAGCACTTTGACTATCCAGTTCTAGTACATTTCCAATATCCATTACAAAACTATTTTCCTTGGGCATTCCCATTGTGTGAGACAAAGAAGCATGCTGAATCAAATGTCTGTATTCGCCATGCACCGGCATGAAAAATTTGGGCTTTACCAAGTTATATACAAGCTTAAGCTCCTCTTGACACGCATGGCCGGATACATGTATTTCAGCCAACGCGTTATATACAACATTTGCACCTTTCTTAAATAGTTGATTAATGACTCTTGAAACTGTCTTCTCATTGCCTGGTATAGGGGTTGCAGAAATTACCACCAAATCGCCAGGAATAATATCCAGCTGTCTATGTGTTGAAGCTGCCATTCTTGACAAAGCCGACATAGGTTCTCCCTGACTACCCGTAGTTATGATCATTAACTTATCATGGGGATATCTTTTAATATCATTAATATCAATGATTGTTCCTTCAGGGGCATTCAGGTATCCTAACTCCAGAGCAACATTTACTACATTGATCATACTTCTGCCGCTGAGAGCCACCTTTCGTTGACACTTCACAGCTGCATTAATAATCTGCTGGACTCTATGGATATTAGATGCAAATGTTGCAACGATTATCCTGTTCTTTACATCGTCAAAAATTCTCTCGAAGGTCTCTCCTACAGTTCGCTCTGCCATTGTATAGCCTTCACGTTCAACATTTGTACTATCACTCATAAGAAGCAGAACTCCTTGCTTGCCTAGCTCTGCAAAACGCGCTAAATTAATAACTTCACCAAGTATAGGTGTATAATCTATTTTGAAGTCTGATGTATGTACAACGATTCCTACAGGTGTATGTATTGCCAATGCCATAGCACCAGGTATACTATGACAAGTATTAATAAATTCTACTTTAAATACGCCTAATTCAATAGTTTGATTCTCTACTACGGTTTCCAATTGGGCTTTAGCTAATAGATCATGTTCTTTGAGCTTATTTTCAATTAATCCCAAAGTTAACTTTGATCCAAATACAGGAACATTCATTTCTTTTAATACATAGGGGATTGCACCAATATGATCTTCATGACCATGGGTTATAACAATTCCTCTTATCTTCTCAGCATTCTTTTTTAAGTATGTGATATCCGGTAGTACTAAATCAATACCCAGCATTTCCTCTTCAGGGAAAGCTATGCCACAATCCACTATCATAATATCATTTCCAAATTCAAAGACTGTAATATTTTTACCTACTTCTCCTAATCCTCCAAGTGGGATTACTTTTAATTTCTTTTTATTTACCATTGTTGAACCCTCCATTTTACTTATTTATATTTAACTGTCTGCTATTTTTTCTAAGTTAATCATATCTATATTTTTACCTGTTCCATTGTAAGTAAAGCTTTTAATTACTGCATACAGCAACCATTAAGTAATACTTTTTCCCTTCCACTGCTTTTTCGATTGTCTCGTTGCGTTGATAATACAATTCAATTTTGCTAAATCTATTTAAAAGCTGTACAAATTCTTTTTCTTTATATTGATGCACGTGATATGGATTTGAGCATGGTATTCCTCTTCCTCTGCCAAATGGGGTAGATATAATCAGAGTTCCCGAAGGTTTTAGCAGCTTTTCTAAATTATAAATGAACTCATTGTCTTTTTCTAAATGCTCTAGTGTTTCAAAGCTTATAATTGTATCAAACCTACCCAATTCATCTATCAATTCTGAAGAGGTTGCATCTTTTACTAAATAGGATACTTTTTCATTTGAATAATGAGCTTTTGCATAATCTATTGTGTATGGATCTATATCAACACCAATGATGTATTCTATATTCTCTGCACTGTCACTCTCTAATAGTATCTGTGTTCCATATCCAACGCCGCAAGCAATGTCTAGCACCCTGTCACGAACAAACCTCGAAGCAAACTCATACCGCTTTATATGTTCTCTCAACAAACCATTCTCACTACTCATTAGTTTTGGAACTACTCTTTCTCCAGTTAACTTCATCTTTCTCCTCTTTTAGTTATTAAATCAAAATATATAAATGCCTTTATTTATAGCTAAAGCTTATAGTCTTTCACCTTTCTTTAGCCCTTCAATCAATGCTTCCAAATCACCTTTTTTGACCCTCCAGCTTCGTCCAATTTTAAAGGCAGGAATCTTTCCCTCTTGTACCATCTTATATGTGGTCATTTCACTTAATTGTAAGTACTCTGCTACCTGACTAACTGTTAATACTTCTTTTTCAAGTGCATTATTACGCATAATATCCCCCTTCATATTCAATGACTTTTCACTTCAATATCAATATGTTTGAAAATAATTAGGCAAGGTAAAAAATTTCGTACTTCATTTTAATTATAATTTCTTATAATCCTATATCATTCACTATGTATTAGTTAAGTATGTCATAATATTATATAATTTACAAATTAATTACTAAATATGCCATTATCTTTTTGATTATTATTTTCTTTAGGGTTGTAGAAATACTCAATTTATTCCACAAAAAAACAGAAAGAGAGCTACGAAAGCGCTCTCTTATCACTCTTCAAATACAGTCCTATGATAGTTCAGGCTTTAGAAATGCGAAATTTCAATCCCAATACTCAAACACTGCTTCGATGCTGGCTGTTATCTCAATTTTTCCTGGCATTACAGCTTCAGTTGCCGCTAACTTCATCGCACCTTGCTCAAATAGCGGAGTAAAAGATGTGGACTGCTCTGTGATACTGCAAGGTATTGTATCAAGGTTTACCTTCATGAGATTTGTAATTGAATGCGCCTTGGCAGCAGCTTCCTTCACAGCTAATTTAAGGGCACGATTATAATAATAGCTCGCGTCTTCCAATGTAAAATCTACTTTGTTGATTTGATTTGCACCATTCTGAACAGCTGTATTTAATACTTCTCCTGCCATATTTATATCTCTTACCTTAATCTCTAAAATATGGGTAACATTATAGCCGGTTAAAATCTGTTTTCCTTCTATATAATCATATTCAGGATATATTGTGTATGCACTTGTTCTTATATCGTCCTTGGCGATACCTATTTGCATAAGTGCTTGAATAAGTTTTTTTGAAATTTCTTCATTTATATTTTGAGCGCTTTGGGGATCTTTATCCTTGGTAATCACGCCAACTGAGATCAGGACCATATCAGGTTCAGCTTCCACCATTCCTTTTCCATTCACCTTCAAAATTCTTTTTTCACATTTTTCATGTCTTTCACATCCATAAGGATAAAAATCATATTCCATAATTCACACTCCAAAATAATATTTTGTATATCATATGAGACTTTCATTTTTAACATTACATAAATCATCATCACGACTTATTTTTCAACGTATCAAGACTCACATAGCAAAATATTCCATATATGGTGTATGAATAGTAATTTTTCCCAAAGGTTGACATAAAATTGTCGCATATAGTATAATGCACGTATGGCACAAGCATTTGCTGAATCTCGGATATTCCGAGTACGGAGGAACCAGAATAGGGGTTAATCCACATGAGATTGTGGTAGGGGACCTTCAGCCCGAACCCGTCAGCTAACTTCGGAAGCAAAACAAGGAAGGAGTGTATTGTGATGACAAACACACAAAAAAGATTTATAGGACTAGTTATAGTTGTGCTAATTCTTACACTAAGTTTTTCTAGTGTATTTGCAGCAGGTACTACATACCCATTGCTAAAATATGGAAGCAGGGGTACAGCAGTTGTAAGGCTGCAGCAGGCACTTAAAACGCAAGGTTATTTAAATGGTGCTGCAGATGGTATCTATGGTAGTATGACGAGAAATTCCGTAATAAAGTTCCAAACTTCAAAAAGAATTAGAGTAGATGGTATAGCTGGCAATCAAACTCAAACTGTGCTTTATGCTGGGACAACCTCTAGAAGCGCATCTACAACAGCCGCGACCGATTTGTACTGGCTGTCTAGGATCATACATGCCGAAGCTGAAGCTGAACCTTATGAAGGTAAGGTGGCTGTAGGTAACGTAGTGCTTAACAGAGTCAATTCAAGTTTATTCCCCAACACAGTAAAGGGCGTAATATTTGAGTACTATCAAGGCATCCCTCAGTTCAGTCCTGTAGCAGATGGTACTGTTTACAACACCCCATCAGCAACAAGCATTCAGGCTGCTAAAGCAGCACTAGCTGGTCAGCGTCCCGTTGGAACTGCAACATACTTCTTTAATCCAGATAAATCAGCAGGCAGCTGGATTGTAAACAACAAGACTTACGTAAAAAGAATAGGAGACCACGTCTTCTACAAATAATTATGAGGTGCGATCACTCGCACCTCAATTTTTTATTCCATTGTATTCATTTGTTTTAATACTTCCAACAGATATTCCCATACATTCTTAGTTGAAGATATGCTGAAATGTTCTTTTGGAGTATGTACATCGAATATATTTGGACCAAGTGAAATTGAATCCAAACCTTCTAATTTTTGCGCAAGCACGCCGCATTCTAAGCCTGCATGAATCGCAATTATTTCTGCATCTTTATGATTCATATCCTTGTAAACCTTTTGGAATAGCTTTCTCATTCTAGAATCGGGATTATATTCCCATTCCGGATAATCTGATTCTATTCGTAATTCTCCACCCAAGGTTTCTGCCATTAACTTAACTGTACTTAAAACATTCTTCTTAAGCGTTCTAACAGAGCTTCTTATTTCATTTATCATATAAATACTGTCGCCTGCAGTCTGTACTACTCCTAGATTGGTTGAGCTTTCTACCAAACCTGGTATTTCCATGCTCATGCTTTGCACTCCATTTGGCACTAAAACCAAGCATGCAATAAGCTTGTTTAGAGTTTCCTGACTGAATACTTTATCTAATGGATTCTCTTCAATTTCAAGCTTTATAGAAACTTCTGGGTCGGCAGCACGAAGTTCATTCTTAAATGTTGCTTCCAGCTGCTTCAGCTTAGCTTCCAGCTTGCCATAGTTTGCCTTGCTTATTTGTGCTACAACATCAGTCTCTCTTGGGATGGCATTGGATTTAACACCACCGTTTATTTCATTGATATGCAGCTCTATTTCACCTTTTATTTCATTCAATAGTCTTCCCATTAATTTGTTGGCATTGCCTCTGCCCTTATTGATCTCCATACCGGAGTGTCCGCCGTTCAAGCCGCCAATTCTTATTCTTACAGTGTTCATATCACTTTTGGCACTTTCCCATTGGATGGGAAGAAGTACTTTTGCCTTTGTTCCTCCTGCACTGCTTACAAGTAAACGCCCTTCCTCTTCAGAGTCAATATTCACAAGCAACCTGCCATTTAAATTACTTCCATCAAGAGCAATGGCTCCTCCCATTGTACTTTCCTCATCCGTAGTAAACAGTGCTTCAATAGCGGGATGAGGAATATCCTTGCCATCGAGAAGCGCTAAGGCATACGCAATTGCTATGCCATTGTCAGCTCCAAGTGTTGTATCGGTAGCATAAATCATATCCTCTACTATTCTAAGCTTGATTGCATCCTTCCCAAAGTCATGCACTGTATCCTTGTTTTTTTCGCATACCATATCCATATGACCTTGAAGTATTACTGTAGGCGCTTTTTCATAGCCTGGTGCTGCAGGCTTTTTGATTATTACATTTAAAGCCTTGTCCCTTATAACTTCGAGATTTCTTTCCTTGGCAAAGTTCACCAAATAATCGCTGATTCTTTGTTCATCTCCTGAACATCTGGGGATTTGAGTTATTTCCTCAAAAAATCCAAAGACACTGTTTGGTGTCAAACCTCTTAAAACATTTTGCATAAACTTCCTCCTTAAAAAGTATTGATTCTTACAAGCTTAAATAGCTATGCATATACAAATTTAATTTACATTGTTTTACTCATTTACCAACACTATTGTACACCTTATAGAATTACTTTACCACGGAAAATTTTAATTATGAATTGAAATTCAAAAAAGCATGTATAAAAGCAATATGCCTATCAAAAATGGCATATTGCTTTATACATACTCTTTATGTGTATTAATGAAGAATTATATTATTTGCAGTTTTGCTGAAAATATTCATCCTTTAGTATACCCATTACATATTCATCATTGTATTTTCCATCTCGGAATATTTCCTGCCTAAGTACACCCTCTCTTTTAAAACCGCATTTTTCATAGCTTTTTACAGCTCTTTCGTTGAAGGAATAAACAAAAAGCTTAATTTTATTAATGTTCATTTGCTCAAAAATAAATTTTACTAGGATGTTCATGGCGTCAGTACCATAACCCTTACCCCAATATTCCTTGTCTCCGATAAATATTCCAACTGTAGCCACGCTGTTTTTCCAGTCCAGATTATTAACGCCACAGCCTCCTATATACTTGCTCTCCTCAAGGGTTTCAACAGCAAAGTTATAGGTATCCTTGAAGGATGATATGCTTTCAAACCATTTGTTTTCTTCCTCTAACGTAATTAAATAAGGAATCCCCGGCATCAAGAACTTCTTTGTTTCAGCATCATTCAAATACTGCTGTGCCAATGTGATATCCTCTCTTTTGTAAGCTCTGAGTCTTACCTTTTCACCTGTATACATGGTGTATTACCTCCCGTCATTTTTTAAATAAAAAAAACTCCACGAGAATCACATACCTGTGACTCCGTAGAGTATTCTACGTGTAGGAAACTTCCCTGTGCCGCTCGATAACTAGGCACACTCACTAGTTTTAGATATTATAGCATATGTAATTATTTGTGTAAACCATTTTTTTACAATACATAAAATAAATACCATTATAAAAACAAGCATTTCTTGCTTAAGAATTTTAAGCTCGAATACTCATCATCGCTAATATTATTATGCACAGTACAATTAAGTCCATAATATCACCCCATAATTACCTTATATTAATAATATATACTATAAAAGTGATGCATATGTTTCAGCAAAGTTACAAATTATTTACAAATATATTAAAAATTTATAAAGTATGTATAAAATTCAAAATATAAACTTAACAATTTTATCGTCATATATTTACATTTTTTTTATCCCTATTTAACAATCCCAACATATAATGTTATTAGGAAAAGATGCATGTATTTTTTATCATATAAATTTCGCTTTCGCATATTTAAGTAATAAGATTATTAATTACATAATATATGATAGGCTGGTGTAGATTTATGAGCATGCAGGTTTACCAGAATAATCATTTTAAGGTTTACAAAGCAGAGGATGGCTTTATCATTCACAACATCGACAAAGGCTTTGAAAATGGCCACACCCATGTGCAAAAATATAATACTTGTATGGTGTTGATCAAACTTCTTGTTAATAAAAGAACCCCCAAAAGCAGAAGCAGGTATTTCCTTGAAAGTCTGCTGCGGCTATGTGATGATGAGAACTATAAACAGCAAATCCAACAGCTCTTATTAAGAGTTCAATAAGTATATTTATATATCCCTTCTAGGCTTGCTATTTTGGCAAGCCTTTTAATTTCCTAAAGGATTTGCATATAAAATGTAGAATAAATAATCAATCAAAGGCTGAGGGGGGTTAAGTGATGGAATGGTTAAATCATAGTTGCTTCAATATAGAAGAGGCAACTATAACGCAAATGGCAGAAGCTTTGGAGAAAAATACAATTGATTCTCAAACCTTGGTGCTGTTATATTTAAAGAGAATTGCCGAAATTGACAAGGATGGCCCTAAGTTAAATTCAGTATTGGAAATCAACCCGGATGCCCTGCATATTGCAGAAGCATTGGATAGAGAACGGCAGCTTACAGGCCCTAGAAGCATATTGCATGGCATACCTATTCTGATAAAGGATAATATAAATACCCATGACAAAATGCATACCAGCGCAGGCTCGGTAGCACTAGCTGACAATTTTGCTCCTTATGATTCGACTGTAGCTGCGCAATTACGAGCTGCAGGAGCTATTATTCTGGGCAAAACAAATCTGACTGAATTTGCAAACTTTATGACTGAAAATATGCCCAACGGCTATAGCTCAAGAGGTGGTCAAGTGCTAAATCCCTATAGCCCCGGTAAATTTGATACCGGCGGTTCAAGTGCAGGCTCCGGCGTAGCTGTAGCAGCCTGCCTATGTGCCGCAGCAGTAGGAACCGAAACCTCAGGTTCTATTATCAGCCCTGCTTGCAGCAATTCCATCGTAGGCATTAAGCCTACCTTAGGAATGATAAGCAGAACTGGCATAGTGCCCATAGCGCACAGTCAGGATACTGCCGGTCCTATGGCTCGTACTGTAGAAGATGCCGCCATATTATTAGGAGCTCTGACAGCTATTGATCCGACTGATCCCGTTACATTTAAAAGTAAAAATAGTACTTTTTCAGATTATACTCAATTTCTTGATGAAAACGGTCTCAAAGGCAGTAGAATAGGCGTTCCGCTATATATATACAAGGATTTAAATCAAGCAGAAACAGAAATGATGCACAAATGTATAGCTGAGATCAAGCAGCTAGGTGCAGAGGTAGTCGAAGACAAAGAACTGGATTCCTATGAGAAAATTCACAATTATGATGTGTTGATCTATGAATTTAAATCAGATATGAACGCATACTTGAGCACCTTGAATGGTGCCACTAAAATGAAAAGCTTAAAGGACATTGTTGAATATAACAATCATAATGCCGAAATAGCTTTAAAGCATGGCCAGACATTATTAGTTCAATGTGAAAATACCAGTGGCAGCTTGACTGAGCCTGCGTATATCAAAGCAAAGCTGCAGGATCTAAGGCTATCAACTACAGAAGGCATGGATGCCTTCATGGCAGAGAACAAAGTGGATGCAATGCTTTTTCCAAGTACAGCTGGTGTAAGTATGGCTGCCAAAGCAGGCTATCCTTCCATAGCAGTACCTGCAGGATACTGTGAAGATGGGACTCCTTTTGGAATCACCTTCTCTGCAGAAGCTTTCAGCGAACCTAAGCTTCTTAAACTGGCTTATGCATATGAACAGGCAACGAAGAAAAGAATACCGCCAAAATTATAAAAACTAGGGCAGGCTTTCATGCCTGCCCGCTAATATGAATCTACAATTTCAATAAGCCGCTTCTTTCCTTTCTCAGAAAGCCCAAATGTCTCTATCTCTTCCATCAACATATCCATGGTTCCCAAGCCCTTCAGGTACCCATTTATCCTAGCTGCTGCTGTAGAATCAACAAAGTCCTTAAAATCAGGATAGTGCTTCTTTATATCACTTTTCAGCAAGTCTACCAGCTGTAAATAATATTTCTGATGATAATTTTCTGCCATATAGATTTTCTCATAGGGCAGTATCTTAGTAAAGAGCTTTATTCCTCGCTTTTCCTGCTCCTTAGCCAATGCACTTGCAGCTGATTCCAGCTGTTTCTCATCATGATAGAATATGGCTGACATATACTGTCTTACAGGCACATTGTATTCAGGGCTGTGTTTGTCAAAAAATATTTGCAGCAATTCTTCATAAGTAATTTCTTCAGGATTATAATCCATTTGAATGGTTTCAATGTAATCACCAAGATTCTCGTAGGTAGGATTCTCTGTAGTCCCTCCACAGTAGCCTACTCTGGTGCAATAAACACCTTTTAGCAGCCCAAACTGGGCATCCGGACCCCAGAATCAACCCATAGCGAAGGTAGCAGTTACAAATATATTTGGGAGCTTTTCATCAATGAGAGGTAATGTTATTCTAGCATCTAGTCCTTCCATACTTCTTTCCTTTCTTTTTTGATTTAATATATTTTTTCCATCACAAAAATTAATACTCAGAAAATTTTTTATGTCACCTTATGAGTGCATGTACATAGTATAGAAGTGGGAAGAAGGTACAACCCTCCCGATCAACAGAAGATGATCTCTACCCTATATTCACTTATCTGTCTCCCATTAGTAAAAGCACGGCGTCATAGAGACTCCGTGCTTTTGCATATCTAGTTAGCGCCACAGCACTTTTTATATTTCTTACCGCTGCCGCATGGGCAAGGATCGTTTCTTCCAGGTTCCTTTTCCTTAACAATTGTACCTGCAAGCCTTTGTTCCTTTGTAATCTCTTTTCTTTTTTCCTCAGTAAGCAATTCATCCCATTGAGGTAAGCTATACAACCATTCAGCCTTAGCAGCCAACATATTATAATATAGCTTTTCTAAATCTATATCTAAGGTTATGCTGCTTTCTTCGTTCAGCTCCTCCAGCTCTAAAGACTTCTTTAAGCTGTCGTTGATACCATCAAGAAAACCCATAAAAGTTAAGGAATCAGTTTCAAATTGCTCTGCTAAATCCTTAATTGTGCCTGTTGCAGGCTGTGATGGGTTTACTAGCAGTTTCTCATATATTGATTCTTCAACTGTAAAATAGTTTTCCCAGAATTTTTTCTGATTCTGTTCATCATCTTCTTTATATGCTGTACTTCTCCATGTTTCAAAAAGACTCATCGTGTTTCTCCTTATTAATAAATATTCGGTTTTATTATATTATATTATCCTCTACTTTACAACATTTAGACGTATTATTCTATTTTCCAGCAGTATTTTTACTTTAATATCTAGATATATCTTGCAACCATCACAATCAAATAAGAAGCAGGTACCAACACTGCAAAGGAAAGTGCTGTCCCAAGAACCTTTGTTATGACCATACCGACTACACAATTATTAAACTCAGCTACACTGCATTTACCGTCTATAACATCGTCTGTCATGATAGACAGATGAGGATCTATAAAAACTGCCATTACAATGACTGCAAAGCCGTTTAATATGGCACTTAGTGTTATGCAAGTTGCTCTCAGCTCCGGTTCGAGACTTCCTGCATAAATAGGTGCCAGGGCACCTACTGTAAGCAAAGTTACTGACACCGTATTCAGGAACATAAGCTTTAGTGGCAGCTTGCTCAAATTAAATGCACCCAAACTCAATTTGGAGGGTACCCTCATACTATCTTTAATATATCTGATTCCGGATTTTGAAAAGCTGTGCAATACAAGCTTAGATACGGACCGATTTATCGAAAATGCCTCTACTGCTTTATAGAATATCCTCTGAAAAAAAGGTATCATAAAAGCACCTACAATAGATGCGATAACAGCAGTCAGTATAATTAGATTAAAAAGTCCAATCAGCTTTTCTGAAAATGGGTTTTTTTCAACATACTTTGTCAGCAGGGGAACTTGCAAAGTGTTGGCAGTTCGCGATACTAAGGCTAATATATTGAATAGAGCAAAAGAAACTGCTACTCTGCCTGTTTTAACGCCTACCAGCCTCACAGCATAAGCCAAGGTGCCAATCAAGGTTATTATGAAATTAAGTAGAAGAACTATCAATATTTGAGTGGTCATTCATGATCTCCTTCAAGTGTTCTTATTGCAATTCTATCATATTTGTAGTTAATCTTTATACAGGAAGGACTCCTTTTATTACAACTATAGCATTATCAGTATATACCCAAGAACTGCCATTTAAACACCCACTGTCAATGATGACAAAAGACCCTTAAGCTATATTTATACATACTTAAGAGTCTTTAGATAATGGGGTTATGAGAAAACTTTGTCATTTATACGGTTTGACGCAGCTTAATCTAAAAAGGTTCCGATCATTTTATAAATTATCAACTTTCTTGCTGTTATTCCCATGAAGAAAGGTCAATATTCTCTCCTTCATAAGGAAGCCTGCCACTAATAATATGCATGATATCGCCGTTGCAATGATTACAGCTGTCAAGTTGCCCTGCTGTAAATTGGCTCCAATATAAGTTGAAACAAACAGTGCAGGAAACCTTGCCACAGATGTTATTACGAAGAAGGTCATGGGTTTTATCGGCGTTATTCCTGCAATATAGCTTAAGAAATCCTTTGGCATGCCCGGGATAAGAAAAATAATAAACATTGCCATTTCAGATTTAGGACTGTTCATGAGAAAACTAAATTTTTCAAACAGCTCTTTTGATATAAATAGATTTAAAAGTGAATACCCAAGAAACCTTGCTGTAAAAAAAACAATAACCGATCCTAAGGTGATTCCAATGGTAGAATATAAAGTTCCTAAAATTGTACCATAGATGTATCCTCCTGCAAGCTGTGTTACATCACCGGGTAAAAAAGCAATGATAACTTGGATAATCTGAATCAATATAAAGATGACGATCCCAGTACTTCCATAGGATGCCAGCAAGCTTTTCAAGTCACTGGGATTTGTCGCCAAATAAATTATTTGAGGTGCATATTTTATGCCAACAAATGTGATAGCCGCTGCAAACAGTAATAGTATACATACTTTAATAAAAAGTTGTGTTATTTTTCCTTTGTCCATTATGTTCTCCTTATCCTTCAACCGCGTGTAAAAATGTTGCTTGATTGTTTTCCACCAGAAATCCCTGATATATGATTTCTTTATTATGAATAGAAAACAGTTCATTTGTTTTTATAAGCTCAGGTGATTTATCACATTGGAAAACCTTGCTTTCAATTAAAATCTCAGAAACAAACTGTGAACAGAAATAATGCTTTTTCCTTCCAAGAGGTTTATTAAACAAAGCTCCGAATAAGCCTAAAAAGTTATAGCGCAGATTGTCCTTATTCTTTATAAATTCATCTACCTGTTCCTGTAGTGAACTGTATTGCTCAGAAGTTACCCTCACTTTATAGATCATGCACTCACAGCTTGAGAACTTTTTATAAACACCCTCATATAGGCTTTCTTCTACAAATCCACCCGAGAAGGGATTATCAGGGTTGACTCTATTGATCATTCATGTATTTCTAAACCCCCATATAAAAGCAAGTATTCTTTATGACGTTCAAATTTAGTATAGTCCTTCATTCTTACAACTTTTTTAAGAAATTCTTAAAATTTGATTAGAAATAAAAAAAACGATAACTTAAAAAGCTATCGTTTTTGATATGGACTCCTATCCGTATTAAATTTTTGCGGGTATTGTAAATTCAATCTTTGTTCCTATATTGATCTCACTCTGCACCTTTATGGTGCCGCCATGTCTTAATACAATCCATTTAGCAATTGCCATTCCCAATCCGGTTCCTCCGGTCTGCTTGGTCCTGGATTTATCAGCTCTATAAAAGCGCTCAAAAACATGAGGCAAGTCCTCCCTTGGAATTCCTCTGCCGGTATCTTCAACGGTGATAACTGCATTGTTATTTTGAGAGTAGCATTGCAGCTCTATGCTTCCTCCTTCAGGTGTGTACTTCAAGCTGTTATCTACAAAAATTCGTATTGCTTCCTTAATTAAACTGTAATCTGCATAAATACTTATACCTTCATTTCTCTTACATATAATTTCATGGTTATCATCTATCAATTTGGTTTCTCTAATGATTTCATCAATAAGCTCATTTATATTAAAATCTTTCTTTTCAACCTTTTGGACATCCTTATCCCCCCGAGCCAAAAACAACAAGTTTTCTATTAAGTTTTTCATATCTTCCGCTTCTGACTTTATTGCAGTGATGGACTCTTCAAGAACCTTATTGTCATTTTTGCCCCAGCGATCCAATAAATTGACATAGCCTTGTATAACAGATATGGGTGTCCGAAGTTCATGGGATGCATCCGATACAAATTGATTTTGCATCTCATAGGAGCTTTGCAGTCTGTCCAGCATATTGTTGAAGGTACCTGCAAGATCCTTGAACTCATTTTGCGAGCCTGTAATATCAAGCCTCATGTCCAATTGGTTGATCGTCACATTATTCACAGCATCCGTCATTTGCTTAATCGGTCTTAATAACCTTTTACTGGCCATGACACCTATTATCACAATCACTATGATGAAAAACACCTCAGATGCCAAAAGTGTAATAACAAATATTCCGGCATAAGCAGTTTCTTGCGTTAGTTTATCAATAATCTGCACGTATTTAAGGCTTGAACCCTCTCCTACCTTATCATTCAATACCAAAGCAAAGCCATACTCGTTGAAAATTTCCTGCGGCAGCTTATTATTGGGACTGACAGGGTTCGCAATCAGCATTCTGTTTGTGCCAGTATACTCTACAACATTGACGTGATTTTCATAGCGGTCCACAAACACAGCTGCATCAGAATCTTGTTCTGTTGTGAACAGCAGCTTATGCCTCTCGTCAAAGACAGAAATAGATGTATCGCTTAGCTTGGACAGCTGACTGATATTATTCTCAGGAATACCTTGCTCTTTATTCATATAGTCAGCTATCAGAACAAAGTCTCTTTGAAGATCATCACTTTCGCTTTTCATCATATATGCCAAGCCGCTTGCTAGAATGCCCATAGTAAGCACGCCTAAAATCAGTGTAATAACAAAAGCATACATGGATGTTATCCGAAAGGTTACAGAAAAACGCAGTTTTCTAATTAATCTCTCATATATTGCTCTACACATGTTCCAAATCGCCTTCAATAAAAGAAAGGGAAGTAAGAACAAAGGTCTTAGCAAGTCTTTATATAGTATGTGGAATATGCGTCTAATCTTCATCTTTTATTATATATCCCACCCCTCTAATGGTGTGAATGAGTTTTATATTATATTTGTCATCTATCTTGCTTCGTAAATATCTAATATAGACATCTACAATATTGGTGTCTCCAATATAATCAAAGCCCCACACTTCTTCCAGCAGCCTATCTCTCGTCAATACAATATTCTTATTCTGCACAAGGTGTCTGAGTAAATCAAACTCCCTTTTGGTCAGTTCTATCAGTTCATCCTTAAATGCAACTGAATAGCTGTCCATATCCAGCTTCAGATGGCCAACCTGCATAGCCTTTGAGGTCTCTACTCTTTGGCTCTTTCTTTTCAAAGCAGTTCTTATTCTAGCGAGAAGTTCTTCAATCGCAAAGGGCTTTGTGATATAATCATCCGCACCCATATCAAGACCGATTACCTTATCCATTACTTCATCCTTCGCAGTTAGCAATATAACCGGCACTTCAGAGTTTTGGCGTATCTTTCTAAGTACTTCTATACCATTTACAAAAGGCAGCATAATATCCAGTACAACCAAATCATATTGATTGTTCAGTGCTTTGTTTAAGCCTTCTTTTCCATCATTTGCTTGTTCCACAATATAGCCTTCATGCCCAAGTTCCAATTCAAGAAAACGTGCAATCTTTATCTCATCCTCAACGATTAGAATCTTTTGTGCCATTTTATAATTTCCTCCTTGTATGCATAGGAGAGATGACACCCGGCCATCCCTATAATTTCATTATATATAGATTATACCCCTATTTACAGACCTTGTAATTGCCATGTATCCAGTATAAGGGTAAAAAGCTTACCCTTATTATTGTAAAGTCTAGTAATTAAGAGGAAATTAATAAAAGATTAGAAAATGATTAAAAACGTTTCTAAAGTGCTGTCAGCTCCATATCAATACATGTATATATAAGCTCTTTTCCTAGCTATGACTGAAGTTCCTCCTATAATTTTTTTGCGTAAAATAAAACTCCAGGCTGTCATTTTGTTATGACTACCGGGAGTTCTATGATAGAGTTTTTATCTATTAAACTTTATTATAAATTCTTCTACTTCTTTTAGGGAGGGTATTGAGCAAGCAGCTCCTAATTTTGAAACAGCAATGGCAGCAGCAGCAGATGCAAATTTTAATGAATTCTTTATATCCATCCCTTTAACAATACAACTGATAAAGTATCCCGTAAAGGTATCACCTGCCGCAGTCGTATCGATAACCGAACTCTCGTAAATCCCACAATATTCACATCTATGTTTATCCGCATATGCGACCCCGTCTTCACCAAGAGTCAGCACAACTTTTATTTCAGGGTATTTTTTAAGTAATGAATCTAAAATATTGTCAATATTGCTTTCCCCTGTCAATTGCTCCCCTTCAACTTCATTAAGAATAATGGTATCAACATAATGCATTGGATACTCATATAGCTTTATGCTTGCAGGAGAAGGGTTAAAGTAAATTTTCATCCCCTTTAGGTAAGCTTTCTGCATAATATATGCAATGGATGAGATTTCATTTTGCAATAAGATGATATCGTCTTCGTTGAAATTCTCCAGCACCTTATCAACAAACTCTTCATCGATCTGCTGGTTAGCTCCTCCAAAAAGTATAATACAGTTTTGGCCATGTTTATCTACCTGTATTATGGCATGACCGCTTGGATCAGTATGCATCTCAACGAATTCTGTATTTACACCATTACTATCAAGCAAACCCTTCAGCATCCCCTCATCAGCCTTTCCTATAGCACCTGCATGAAAGGGTGTTAGTCCAGCTTTTGATAGTGCAATAGATTGATTTAGCCCTTTACCGCCGGTAGTAATTGTTAAATGATCAGAGGAAATCGTTTCACCAGGTAAGACAAAGTGTTCTACCTCATATATATAGTCCACGTTCAGCGAACCAAAATTCAATATTCTCATTGAAAGCCACCTCAACTTATATTAAATCCGCAAGTTGTTCCCCTATCTTTATCAAATCAATGCCCTTGGTAAATGTGAGACATGTTCCTGATGGGAAGCGTGTCTTTTCCACCCAGTGAGTAGGTATTGCGTTCACTCCATATTTTGCACCAAGTATAGCTCCTGCAACAGCACCGATTGTATCTGCATCGCGTGCGAAATTCCCGGCCAAAATCACACCTTTTTTAAAATCACTATGTGCCATTTTCAGACAAGCGAAGGCAGAGGGAATCGCTTCAGCAGTAGTCGCCCATGTACTTGCACGCAACGCGTCATGCAATGGCATCCAGGCATCAAGGATAGAGCCGTTTGCCTTCTCAACAATTTCAAAGGCTGTATTCATCGATGCATAAAGCCATGAATCTTGAGGAATAACCTTCATTGCAGCATCTATTATTTCTTCTATCGTACCGTCAACCATTGCAATGGAAACAGCAGCAGCAACAGCCTGTGCCCCCCATATACCATCTGCATAATGACTGATAGCAGCATCTATCTCTGCCATGGCAGCCGCACGTTCAGGGTCACCTGCACAAATAATTCCTACCGGTCCGATACGCATGGCAGAACCATCACTCATATGGAAAGTACTGTACTTGCCAGACTCTGGCGGGCGTATTCCACGTCGAAGGTTATTGGCAGCAGAAACTTCACTGGCCCCTCCTCGTTTATACTCGTCTTGAACGACCACATCTTCAAACCACGCCTTGACAACATCCTCCGTTGTCAATTTGCCCTTACAACCTATCAACGTTTTTGCTGTCAGCAATGCAAACTCCGTGTCATCAGTGCTCCAGGAGGCACCACTATTAAAATCTGTAGTAATACCATAGTTTTCGCGGTTGCTTTGCATTCTAGATGCATCGCCAAAGGAATCCCCAATGGCAAGACCGCAGATACATCCAACCGCCTTGTTCCTTGCAAAGCCTTTATTTGCTTTTAAATCAGCTGCTGTAATCATACTTGTCCTCCTTCATTAAAGTTCATCTATTGATAAATTGCCGAATCCGCTTCGTCCGATATCATACATGGCATAGCCTGCCATTCCATAAGCATGGGTGTTATCCGTCACTTGCAGCAGCTGTTTACCGTCTACTGCAAAAGTCAGCTGGTCTCCCTGTGCTTTTATTTCCACAGTATATTCTCTTTCATATTCCCAGTCAAATGGACATGCAGCCAGTTGCTTCATCCCATTGTTATTGCAAAACAATGCTACCCCGTCAGCTACGAATCCACCGTAATAACCCCTCAGAGTTCCCTGAACCCTTACGGAAATCAGATGACTTTTGCCTGTGTGCGGTATGATTTTTCCGATAACTCTTACATCTGTCATATAATAATTACCAGTCATTGCCTCAGCATGTTCAAGGCACATAGCCTCCATGACACCCTTCTCCATCTCCCACGCACCGTGGTTATGTGAAAAGGTCGTAATAGAAGCAAATTCCTTCTTCTGCTTTGAAATATCTATTGTATAGCTTGCCTTGCCCGTTATGGAGAAATCATCGATATATAAACATCCGAAGTCTCTGTTTTTTTCAGGAGAATTCGCTTCAAATAACAGTCCGATCTCATCCACCATGGCGCCATCTAATTCTGGAATAATAAATTCAATCTTTCTCCATCCGGGCTCTTTTATCACCGTTCCACCCAGCAGCACATCCTGTTTTGTAGAGGTATTGCGTACATATGGATTTAGGATTATACTCTCCCCGCTATATCGGTCAACATAAACCATCATGGACACAGTTTGTCCTGGATAGGCTGTTGGAGAAAATACAGGCATATACCGCTCATCATCATAGTCTTCTCGACGATAGAATGGTTTGTAATAAATTTTGCACTTTTGTCCTCTGGACATGCGGTCAAAAAGTATTTCTACCGAACCATTGCCTCTATAAGCGCGTTCTGTTGAATGCCTTAGCGAACATCCTATCTTGTTGGATAGTCGAAGATTATCCGCTGGCGCTTCTTCGCCCGCTAAACGGTAACCAAGCAGTGCAAGCTCTTTTGTATAAGTAGGGATATCCAGTATATTGAGATAGCCGGAGACACCAGAAAGCACAACACTATCGTTGATTGGATTGCGATAATGTGGTGCAATACCCCTAAGACCATCCGCAACGCCCATAATAGTGCCCACATTTCCGGCATTACAATCGGTATCCCAGCCGCACATTGTTGCGATTTCTATGCTGCGAGCAAAGCTTTTACCATAAAGCATAGAAAGCACACATACTCCGGCATTTGGAATGATATGACATACGCCTGTATATTTGTCATAACCCCAATTATCCTGAAGGAACTTAAGACAAGATTTATAATCATCAGGGTTTTTTCTATGAACCTCAAGGACTGCATTTACTACCTTGGCATAGGTGCAGTCTTCCGGAATTTGAGAAAGTCCCGCTTCTATCAGTTCA
>JAQSYD010000075.1 GCA_029256325.1 Clostridia bacterium | reverse complement strand
GTTGGATTTATTCAAATGCATTCTACTTTGTTTTTACATATTCAATATCTGCATGATCCGGTTTATTAAGACCTAGAGCGTTTAAACTGTCTTCATTGACAACAATCTTTGTTTCTGTTGCAGCAGTAATTGACATTTTAGAAATATCTTCACCCCTTAAAACCTTAACAGCCATTTCACCGGCTTTATACCCTAATTGATAGTAATCTATTCCTTGTGCAGCTAGGGCCCCCGCCTCCACCGAGCCAGGTTCAGAAGCAATGACAGGGATCTTGCTCTCTATGGTTTTTTGTACAATCAACGGTAAAGCTGATACGACTAAATTGTCTGTTGGTACAAATAATACGTCAATTTTGCCTATTAAGCTGCTAATCCCTTGGTTAACCTCATTTGTACTGGTTATCCCCACCGCTTCAACTTCGTAGCCATTTTTTTCACTATATTCCTTCAATTGCTTAAGCTGAACCTCCGAATTAACCTCGCTTGTATTATATAAAACGCCAATCTTTTTAGCATTGGGTGCAAAAGTTTTTATTAAAACCAATTGCTTGTCTGCCGGCAAATAATCCGAAGTACCTGAAGCATTTGTTTCTGGGCGTTCCAGGGTCTTTGCAATGCCTGCAGCTACAGGGTCTGTTACTGCACTGATCATTATCGGGATATCCTTCGTTGCATTATAAGCAGCTTGAGCTGCAGGTGTTGCAATTGCAAAGATTAGGTCTTTTTTCTGAGCTGCAAACTGCTTTGCAATCGTTTGAGCTGTAGCCAAATCGCCCTGCGCATTTTGGTAGTCTATTTCCAAATTTGCTCCTTCTATGTAGCCATTATCCTTTAGCGCTTCTAAGAAGCCATTTCTATTGTCATCCAAGGCTGAAAATTCAGCGATCTGTGTAATTCCGATTTTGACTTTTTCCTGACCTGCTGTTTCCCTTGCACTGCTGCAGCCTGCCAGCATTGCTATCGTTAAGACTAATACAATAACTAATTTTCCTATTCCTTTAATTTTTCTCATTTTCAATCTCTCCTTTTATATTTCATATTCAAATTTTTTTAATATCGTTTCAATGCTTAGACTTTTCTTTTCATCCTCTCTTGCATCTAACACAACCTCACCCTTGTGAAGCATGATCAGCCGGTTTCCATAAGCAAGAGCATGCTTTAAGTTATGGGTTACCATTAACGTAGTGATGTTTTTTTCATTCACAATATGATTTGTCAGTTCCATAATTTCACTTGAAGTTTTTGGATCCAATGCTGCTGTATGCTCATCTAAAAGCAGCACCTGAGGATTTGAAACGCTTGCCATAACCAATGCAAGAGCTTGCCGCTGTCCACCGGATAAATATTTTACCTCGATATCTATATGCTTTTTCAAATCTAGAGAAATACAATCCAATAGCTCTTCCAGTTCTTCGCTGTTATGTCGAAGACATTTTTTTAGATTTAAAAGCTTACCCTTATTTAAAGCCAGAGATAGATTTTCTCGCACCGTCATGGATGGACAAACACCAGCTGAAGGGTTTTGAAATACTCTGCTTATTATTCTGGTTCTGCTATGCTCCGGCAAATCCGTAAGCCTCATATTGTCTAAAGTAATCTCCCCGTCGCTTTCCTTTACCAATCCTGAAATAATATTGAGTAAAGTGGATTTGCCTGTACCATTACTCCCAATAATACTTACAAATTCACCTTTTTTGATTTCCAAACTAAGATTTGTAAGCACCTTGTTAGGTTCCCCATAGGGGTTTGAAAAGGACTTTGTCAACCTATGAATTCTTAGCATATAAAATCCCCCTCATACTGAATACTGAAATTTTTCCATTGCTCCTTATGCGTCCTAACCCCAAAAAGAGGATAATTACAACGGAAGTGACCATTTTTAAATCTGTTGCTGCCATTCCTAGATTCATGGCAATATAGATGGTAAATTGATAAATAATGGTGCCCACTAGTATGATGCTGGTTTTCTTTAAAAATCTAGTTTTTCTAAAAAGCGTCTGTCCAATAATAATGGATGCAATTCCTAGAACAAGAGTGCCTATTCCCATGGATGCATCTGAGAAGCCTTGATATTGAGCCATGATGCTGCCGGAAAGTGAAATGAGTGCATTGGATAGCATCAGCCCTAATATTTTTATGCTGCCAACCTTTATGCCAAGAGAACTAACCATTTGAGGATTATCTCCCACAGCCTTTAAGGTGTATCCCAGACCAGTCTTCAGAAATAGATCAAGGGAAACCTTGCATAACGCTACAAGCATCAAAGCAATTATGATTGGCGAAAGTTGATAGCTGAACATATGCTTTGTGTCAAATAACGGAATGTTAGCCCTGCCCATAATTCTTAGATTAAGGGAATATAAAATCCCCATTACCAAAATACCAGAAAGCAGGTCTGTAATTTTGACCTTAACATGTAAAATACCTGTTAATAAACCTGCTGCAAGTCCCGCTGTTACAGCTAATAACGATCCCACGGCAGGAGAAAGTCCGCTTTTCAATGACGCAGCTATGATTGCGCCGCCTAAGGCAAAACTACCATCCGCCGACATGTCTGCACAATTTAAAATCTTATAGCTTATATACACCCCCAAACTCATCAACCCTAGAATTAAACCTTGTGTTCCTACAGACATTAATACATCCACAACCCTTTACCCCCTTCTAAAAAACTGAATACAAAAAGCCACATAAATTTCTCTATGCGGCAAAAAAACGGCAAAGCCACATAGATGATCTATGTGGCTTCTAATATAGTTACAATGAATATCACTATAAACAAACTAGTCAACATAGATACAAACCCGAGAATTCTTAATTACTCTTTGGGGTTTGTATCCATGTTGTGACATAAGTACAAACCCTATCTAAATTGGCTATAATAATAGAATTGTGCTTGCTTGCTTACTAAAGTATTCATTGCTCAGCTCTCCTTTTTGTGATTCAAATTTGATTTGTAACCAATCATACTACGTTAAATTCATAAAGTCAATAGTTAACCATAACTTTTTTTTCAAGGGAAGTGGTTGTACCTTTTTCTTCAAACCATCAAAATTACAGTAGCTCCAACTCATAGGTTTCTTCAAATAGCGCTTTTCCCCACGTATTGTTTTCATGAGCTGCCACCTTTTTAAAACCTGCCTTCCTATACATGGCTATGGCTTTTTTCTGTTCTTCCGTAGTTTCCAGAAATACCTGCTGATATCCCATATCCTTGCAAAATTGTATGGACTCATTAAGCAGGATCTTTCCAAGACCTCGATTCCTATAGTCCGGATGCAGGATAAACCATCTCAACTGTGCACGTGTTGCTGTATGCCCAACGACAGCTATGGCACCAATCATTTGTCCATCAGCTTCTGCAACCCATATTCTGTCCTTATGAGGGCTGTAGTTCAGTAGAAAATCAAAAAAGGTCTTGCACACATAAGCCTCAAATACATGATTATATCCACACTCTTCCGCATAAATCCAGCCATGCAGCTGAATTAAATTACCTACATCCCCCGGTCTTAAATCATATCGGATCCTTATATCCTTTTCTTGGTCCATAGACTTTCCTGCAAGCGTATTTTGAACGGTTTTCATACTCTCTGCAACACAAAGTTGATCTTTCTCCGATAAGCTGCTTATCATGTGCTGAATTTGCGCATTAGACAGCACATCAAGCTGTGCAAGCGTATCCTTACCTTTATCGGTCAGATAAAGGTAATAGGATCGTCCATCCTCTTGAGACTGAACTCGATATAAAAGACCCTGCTTCTCAAAACGTTTGATGATCCTGCTTAAATATCCCGGGTCTAATCCGAGTCCTTCAATGAGCTTCTTGGCAGTGTAATTCTCAGTATGTCCGATATCATATAAAATACGTGCTTCCGCAAGGGAAAATTCACTATCCAGCATATGCTGGTTCAGTAGTCCCAAGGTATTGGTATAGAAACGATTGAATTTACGAATGGTTTGTATGGTTGATGCATATGTGGGTTCCATCATGATACCCCCTCCAAATTAGAATATATAGCCATTATAATAAAAATTATTTGACAAAGTCAACTATTTTTTTATCATAATCTTACGACAAATCAAAATACTTATGATAAAAATAATTGCAATATTTCAAATTTTATAGCTTGACAGTCACAATTTATGTAAGTATAATGTGAAATAATATTTAAAAGCTTTGACTGAGAATAAGTAAGAACAGTTCAAACCTAACAGAGAGCTACCGGTTGGTGAGAGGTGCAAGGGAAGACGTTCTGAATACATCTCAAGAGCTGCTCATCAAAAGGGATTCCCCCAAGTAGACTGAAGCCGGGAGCCTGCACCCGTTATAGTGCTAAAGTATAATTGCATTTTTGCAGCCGTACTTGATAAGGTTGGTATCGCAAGGTACCGATAAAATAAGGTGGTAACACGGAGATTTTCCCGTCCTTTGAGCTTTCAAAGGACGGGATTTTTTATTTCCACAGAAAAAGGAGATGGTTATATGGACGATGACTATTATTATATAAATAAAACTTACGAATCCAAAATATCACAACAAATCTTATTGAAATTGGAGGAATTATTAAAATGGCTAATATTAAATTTTTCAGTGGAGAACAAATTCCCTTAGAGCTGCACAAGGTGCGTATTGTGCAAAGGCTGGAGCTGCCTGCCATAGAAAAGCGTCTTGAATTCATTACAGAAGCCGGCAACAACACCTTTCTGCTCAAAAATAGAGATGTATTTATGGATATGCTGACTGACAGCGGTGTAAACGCCATGAGTGACCGACAACAATCTGCCATGCTGGTTGCTGACGATAGCTATGCCGGCAGTGAAACCTTTGTTAGGCTGGAAAGCAAGCTTCAAGAGATATTTGGCATGGATTTTTTCCTACCCGCCCATCAGGGAAGAGCATGTGAAAATATCATATCCCAAGCCTTGGTTCACCCAGGTACAATCGTGCCTATGAATTACCATTTTACTACGACAAAATCCCATATTCTCATCAACGGGGGTACAATTGAAGAAATCATAACGGATGCTGGGCTTGAGGTAAACAGCAGCAACCCCTTTAAGGGAAATATGGATGTTGCCAAACTGAATACCCTCATACAAAAGCATGGTGCAGACAAAATAGCCTTTGTCCGTATGGAAGCCGGTACAAATCTTATTGGCGGGCAGCCCTTCTCCCTTGACAATTTAAGGGAGATTCGAAGTATATGTGACAGACACGGACTTTTGCTTGTCCTTGATGCAAGCCTTCTCGCTGATAATCTATACTTTATAAAAACTCGAGATGAGCAATGTAAAAATAAGAGTATCAGAGAGATTACACTGGAGCTTGCTGCTCTTTGCGACATCATTTATTTCTCAGCACGAAAGCTGGGTTGTGCCAGAGGTGGCGGTATCTGCATAAAAAGCAGGGATATTTACGAAAAGATGCGTGAGCTTGTAACCCTTTATGAAGGATTTCTGACCTACGGTGGAATGTCAGTAAGGGAAATGGAAGCATTAACAGTAGGTCTTGATGAGACAATGGATGAAGAGGTGATCAATCAGGGGCCGCAATTTATCTCCTTTATGGTAGATGAGCTCATAAAAAAAGGCATACCTGTTGTAACTCCTGCCGGAGGTCTGGGCTGCCATATAAATGCTATGGAGTTTGTAAGCCATATACCCCAAAATCAATACCCTGCTGGCGCCCTTGCTGCTGCACTCTATCTTGCCAGTGGTGTTCGCGGTATGGAGAGAGGCACAATGTCAGAACAAAGAAAACCTGACGGCAGCGAACAGTTGTCCAATATGGAGCTTCTAAGACTTGCCGTGCCAAGGCGTGTTTTTACGCTTTCTCAAGTCAAATATTCCATTGACCGAATTGCTTGGCTTTATGAGAATCGTATGCTTATTGAAGGTCTCACCTTCGTCGAAGAGCCTAAAATCCTGCGTTTCTTCTTTGGAAGATTAGTACCAGTATCCAATTGGCAGGAAAAACTGGTTGAAAAATTTCGTCAAGACTTTGGAGACAGTTTGTAAGGCTCTATTAAAAATATAAAATTATAAATATTTTAAAAATTTTTAAAAAAACTATTGACTCTTCTATTTTATGGTGGTAAGCTATAAAACAATAACCCGATTTACATTATGTAAATTTTTTAATATTTATACAGGCGATGACGAAGAAAAAACTATCGCAAAGTTAATTACAGAGAGTTGGAATGGGTGAGATCCAGCATTAATCCGATAGATACTAATCACTTCTGAGTTTCATAACTGAACTGAGTTTATTAAGTTATGACGGCAGGCACCGTTACAAAGCCAAGGTTTGATTGAACCTATAAAGGTAGTTTTCGTAAGGGAGCTATAAAGTAGAGTGGTATCGTGTTAATTGCGCCTCTATTATGTATAAAAATACATAATAGAGGCGTTTTTTATTTATTTTATTCAGAGTTAGGGGTGAATTATCTTCATTACAAGCAATTACATTAGCAAGACAAACCTACTATTTCACACAACTAAACAAAACAATTTTAGGAGGAGAGAAAAATTATGAAAAAGAAAATTTCTTTATTTATGACTTTATTATTGGCATTAAGCTTACTTACAGGGTGTGCACAAAGCACCAGCAACGTAGCATCAAATGTACCTGAAACAATAAAGGTTGGTTTAAATTATGAGCTGTCAGGTGGTGTTGCCACCTATGGCCAAAGCTTGACAAGTGGCGTAGAGCTTGCTGTAGAAGAGATAAACAAAAATGGCGGTGTACTTGGAAAACAGCTGGAGCTTGTAAAGGTTGATAATAAATCTGATAACGCTGAAGCAGCAAATGTTTCTTCAAGACTTGCAACTAGAGATAAGGTTGTTGCTATATTAGGAGCTGCAACTTCAGGAAATACAAAAGCTGCATCCCCTGCAGCCAACGAAAACAAGGTTCCTCTTATATCTGCATCTGCAACAGCAGACGATGTTACAGTAGATAGCAATGGCAAGGTTAGGGAATATGTTTTCAAAACCTGCTTTAGTGATTCATTTCAAGGTGTAACAATGGCCAACTTCGCATTTAACGATTTAAATCTGAAAAATGCTGCTGTACTTGTTGATAATACAAGTGATTACAGCAAGGGCCTTGCAAAAAACTTCAAAGAAACTTTTACAAAGCTTGGTGGAAATGTACTTACAGAAGAAGCATATCAAGCAAAAGATACTGATTACAAAGCAGTTTTAACAAATATGAAGGCAAAGAACCCGGACGTCCTATATGTTCCTGGGTACTACGAAGAGGTTGGTCTAATTGTAAAGCAAGCTAGAGAACTGGGTCTTAATGTCACTGTTCTTGGCGGCGATGGCTACGATTCTCCTAAGCTTCTAGAAATCGCAGGTGCAGAAGCGCTCAACAAGGTTTACTATACAAACCACTATTCCTCTATGGATAATGCACCTGACGTTGTTAAGTTCAAGGAAGCATTTAATGCAAAGTACAGCAAAGATGCAGATGCATTCAATGCACTAGGCTATGACCTTGCATACTTCCTTGCAGATGCCTTAGAAAGAGCAGGCGTTGCCGATTCAGTGAAGCTTAAGGATGCGCTGGCATCAACCAATGGTTTTAAAGGCATAACAGGTACACTTTCAGTAGATGAATTTCATAATCCTGTAAAGGCTGTTACAATACTTCAAGTAGTTGATGGCAATCCTACATTCCTTAAAAAACTTGAACCATAAGCTTTAAACTATCTCTGATGCATTTAGGAAAGCTTTTCCTAAATGCATCATTAAACTTTGATTGGGGTGATAAAATGGAACAACTTATTCAGCAATTCGTAAACGGGGTATCTCTCGGCAGTATATACGCGTTGATCGCCTTAGGATATACCATGGTTTATGGAATTATAAAACTTATTAATTTTGCACACGGAGATATTTACATGATAGGTGCATATATAGGCTTTGCCTTGACCACCTTCCTTCATGTCGGTTTTTTTCCTGCCCTGATAATATCAATGCTTCTATGCGCCTTGCTTGGTGTATTGATTGAAAAGGTCGCATACAAGCCCGTAAGAAATTCTACAAGAATAGCGGCGTTAATCACAGCCATCAGTGTTTCATTGTTTCTGGAATATGGAATGATGTATTTTGTAAAGGCTGAGACTAGAACCTTTCCAGAGCTTTTACCAAATAAACAGATCAGCATTTTAAACACAAATGCCGTTTTGGATATTAAAAATCTTTATATCATATTTGTGACCATCTCTCTGATGCTTATCCTTCAGTATATCATTTACAAGACAAAGGTTGGAAAGTCTATGAGGGCTGTATCCCTTGATCGAGATGCCGCACAGCTGATGGGTATTGATATGAACAAAACCATATCCTACACCTTTGCAATAGGTTCTGCTCTTGCTGGTGCTGCAGGCGTCCTAGTCGGAACCTATTATAATTCAATTAACCCTCTAATGGGGGTTGTCCCCGGTCTAAAAGCCTTTGTCGCGGCAGTTATCGGTGGAATAGGAATTATCCCCGGCGCTGTTTTAGGAGGCTTTTTCTTAGGAATGACCGAGACAATGGTAAGCGCATTTGGTGGCTCCCTTTATAAGGATGCAGTTGCATTTGCAGTATTGATTCTAGTTCTTTTAGCAAAGCCCAATGGATTGCTTGGAAGAAATATAAAAGAAAAAGTGTAAAGATATGGGGGGTTCAGTATGAAGCTTTTTAACAAGAAAAATATACTCAGCTTTTTGGCTGTTCTTATTATTTATGCCATAGCTGGTTTTTTCATAAATACTGGTTTTATTGATTCATATATATTTTTAAATATTGTTCTTATAGGCATCAACATTATACTTGCAGTCAGTTTAAATCTGATTACAGGCTTTACAGGACAGTTTTCTCTCGGGCATGCCGCATTTATGTCAATCGGAGCTTATACAGCTGGTATTTTGACAGCCAAGCTGGATCAGCCCTTTTGGATCGGTATCGCCGGGGCAGCATTGTTTGCCTCGTTTGCCGGGATCATCATCGGCATACCTACTTTAAGACTTAAAGGAGATTACCTTGCTATTGCTACCCTAGGTTTTGCAGAAATCGTGAAAATTATAGGGCTTAATACCGAGTACATCGGAGGCGCTACTGGTCTGAATGATATTCCTAGATATACTACCTGGACGTGGCTTTATTTCTGTGTAGTTGCAACTGTCTTGTTCATCAGCAACTTTGTTAAATCCTATAAAGGCAGAGCCTGTATTGCAATCGGCGAAGACGAAATTGCAGCGGAGGCTATGGGTGTGAACACAACCTATTATAAAGTTCTAGCCTTTACGTTAGGCGCTTTTTTTGCGGGTATTGCTGGCGCTTTATATGCAAATTACTTCTATTTTCTAAAGCCTGATTCCTTTGGGTTTATGAAATCCATAGATATACTGGTCATAGTCGTATTTGGCGGAATGGGAAGCATTAAAGGCTCTATTGCAGGAGCTATATTACTCTCCGTCATATCATTATTTCTCCAAGGTATTCCTGAGCTTCGCATGGTTGTCTATTCTCTGATTTTGTTTTTGATTATGGTTTATAGACCGCAAGGAATCATGGGTAAAAGTGACTTTAAGTTTTTTAAGAAAAGAGGTGTTGTCAATGTCTATCATCAAAGTAAATAATCTATCCAAGTCTTTTGGAGGCGTAAAAGCTGTTTCTCATATTAATATGGCTATTGATGGAGGAGAAATCATTGGCATCATTGGCCCAAACGGCGCCGGTAAAACAACCTTCTTTAATTTATTAACCGGCATTTATAGCCCTACCTCAGGAGAAGTAATTTACAATTTGGATAAGGAAGTTTCATCAAAGAGCTTTAAGCCTCATAAAATGACAGGCTATGGGGTCGCTCGAACCTTCCAGAACATCAGGCTTTTTAAGAATATGAGCATTATAGACAATGTACTTCTAGGCTATCATAACAATATGAGCTATGGACTTTTGTCGTCATTATTCCGTTTGCCTTCTTTCTATAAAAATGAAACCAAAGCTTATGATGAAGCGCTGAAGCTGCTTGAAATATTCAATCTCTTAGATAAAAAAGATGAGCTTGCAAGCAATCTTCCTTATGGAGAACAAAGAAAGGTTGAAATTGCAAGAGCCCTAGCTGCCAAGCCAAAGCTCCTCTTGCTGGACGAACCTGCAGCAGGAATGAATCCCAATGAGACAAAAGAGCTTACAACCCTTATCAACTGGATCAAGGACGAATTTAAGCTTACTATAATCCTGATTGAACACGACATGTCTTTGGTAATGGGTATATGCAGCAAAGTATTTGTATTTGATTACGGCACACTAATTGCCAGCGGAACACCAAATGAAGTTCAAAATAATGAGCAGGTCATCAAAGCCTATCTTGGAGGTGAATAACAATGCTTGAATTACAAAATCTCAACGTCTACTATGGTGCTATTCATGCTTTGAGAAACGTAAATCTGAAGATCAACCAGGGCGAAATTGTAACCTTGATCGGTGCAAACGGTGCCGGCAAGACCACTACCCTACGTACCATATCAGGAATTGAAAAAGCTAAAACCGGTAAAATACTTTATAATGGACAAGGTCTTGATTCATATTCTGCATCTCATATTGTAAAACTAGGCATCTCACACGTTCCGGAAGGAAGAAGAGTTTTTTCAACGATGAGCGTATTTGAGAATCTTGAAATGGGTGCTTTTACAAGAAATGATAAATCCCAGATAAAGAAAGACCTGGAAAATGTGTTTTCATTATTTCCAAGGCTTTTGGAGAGGAAAGATCAATATGCAGGTACCTTGTCAGGCGGAGAACAGCAGATGCTGGCAATTGGACGAGCTCTTCTTTCACGGCCGAAGCTGCTTTTGTTGGACGAACCTTCTATGGGACTTGCCCCCATCATTGTAAAAGAGATTTTTGCTATCATTAAGGATATTAATAAAAATGGCACCACAATCCTTCTGGTTGAACAGAATGCAAATATGGCTCTCCAATGTGCCAATAGAGCCTATATTATTAAGAATGGTGAGATTGATATTGAAGGCGATGCAAAGGATCTTATGAATGATGAAAATGTTAAAAATGCGTATCTTGGCGGATAAAAAATGGGGCGGTGTTACACCGCCCCATTGCTATATTTGAAACAAACTTATTTCTCCCGTATGCAAAGTTCTCTGCATATCTATTAACCGCTGGTTTGTGGATCCTCGAAAACACAGTGATAAATCCTTATGGTCCTCCTGATATCTTCCGTCCACCAACACATCTATGTACTTTATAAAGTCATTCCAACCGCTGCGATCGTTCTGATACAGCAAAATCTCTTCAAGGGTATAGCCTGTATACGCCCATACATTTAAGCCCATGGCTTTTACTTCCTTCGCTATAAATGCAAATTGCTCAGCCTTTTCAAAGCATTCTCCCCCTGAACAGGTTATTCCATCCAACATCGTATACTTTTTAATATCATAGACGATGTTTTCCACATCCACCAATTCTCCACCCTCAAAAGAATGTGTACTGGGATTATGACAGCCCTTGCAGCGATGGGGACAGCCCTGTGCGTACAAAACATATCTAAAACCAAGTCCATCAACTACGCTTTCTCTGGTAATTCCCGAAAGCCTAATCTTACTTTCCATAGTCTGCACAGTCCCCTTTCTTATAAAGCTATTTCATCTGGTGCACTGTTCTATCCTTCAGTTCTGCCTGCTTTGCATCATTGAATCTATCTATCGTTGAAAGATATCCCGTAATACGTCTAATCCTTCTTATATCCTCACTACCGCACACACTGCATTCATTTTCAATGAGACCTGAATTGCCGCAGCTTCTGCATTCATCAATTGGGAAGTTTACCCCTGCATAACCCATGTCACTGCTTCTCATATGCCTTAAAATCTTCTCAAAGGCAGGAATATTGCTCTTTGGCGAAGAAGGCAGCTCAACATAACTAATATGACCTGCAGCACAAAGCTTGTGGAAAGGACCTTCCAAAGCAATCTTCTCAAAAATGCTGATATCATGGTTTACTGGAATATGGAAGGAGTTTGTATAGTATGCCTTATCCGTAACTCCTTTAATTACCCCAAATTCTTTTCTGTCTTTTTCTATGAATCTGCCTGAAGTACCTTCCGCAGGCGTAGCATAAGTAACAAAATTCAAGTCATGCTCTTCTGAGAATTTATCTGTTGC
Source organism: Clostridia bacterium (assembly GCA_029256325.1). Classification (GTDB taxonomy): domain Bacteria; phylum Bacillota; class Clostridia; order Lutisporales; family Lutisporaceae; genus GWB2-37-7. The sequence goes on along the minus strand of JAQSYD010000075.1, from coordinate 2,677 downwards.
CTGCTTCATTCTTTCAATAATCTTATAACCTAAATCCCAAGCCTCTTTGTCTTCGCCGTGATGCTTTCCGGTTAGGACTAAAAGTGTTTCAGCTAAGCCGATAAAGCCTATACCCAAGGAACCATTTTTAATTGCTTCTCTGATTTCATCATTATCCTTGAGGTTTTCTGAACCCATATATAGTTTTTGTCCCATTAAGAATGGCAAATCCTTGACCTTAAGACTTGCAATAACGTTAAACCTATGCAGCAGTTGATTGCAGGATAGCTGCAATATACTGTCCAGCTCTTTGAAAAACTCTTCTATATTATTTGTCCTAAGTGCCAATTTAGGAAGATTAATCGTAATAGGTGTAATATTTCCTCTTTTACCGGCTTTCTCTTCGCCATGCCTATTTCCTATCACTCTGGTACGGCAGCCCATGTACGCTACCTCATCTCCGTATTTACTATTAAAGCTGGCATCCATAAAGCTGAAGGTAGGATTCATTCTCTTTGAGGATACTTCCATTGCCAATTGGAATAAATCATAATTCGGATCTCCTGGATTAAAGTTTACACCTTCTTTTAATCTAAATACCAAGTTCGGGAAAATAGGGCTCTCCCCTTTACCTAAGCCCTTCTCAAAAGCTTTCAGCATAGCGAAGTTGACCATTCTTCCTTCTTTGGAAGTATCCGTTCCTATATTGATGCTGCTAAATGGAACCTGAGCTCCTGCTCTGCTGTGCATCGTATTCAGATTATACACCAAGCCCTCCATGGCTTGGAAAACTTCCTCTTCCGTTGTATCCGGACACTGGTTGCGCATAACCTCAGCCATGCTTTTATCAAAGTGCGGAAAGCTCTGTCCCCCAAACATATCGTTCTGATTGCTTTGAAGTATGATAGCTGCTTGTGCCGTTGCGGATGAAATCCTTTTTGGCGGTCTTATAAAGCCATAACCAGTGTTAAAGCCTTTACCCAGCAGCTCTGTTAAATCTATTTGCAGGCAATTTAAGGTTTTGCCATAATAATCTAAATCGTGTATATGTACATCTCCACTAATATGAGCCTTGCTCATTTCCTCCGGTATTATGTTGTTCAGGTAGTAATATTTACTGGCTGCCGATGCGATTTGCAGCATTTTAGCAGATGGAGAATTTCCAACATTGGCATTTTCCCTGCTGGTTTCTACCAATATATCCTTTACAACATCCATCAATTCGCTTTTTGTTTCTCTCATCCTTGTACGCTTAGACCTGTATAGTATATAAGCCTTTGCAGTTCTGGCGTGTCCGGTTTCGATCAATACTTTTTCAACTGCATCCTGTAAAAATTCAACTTCCGGAATCTCACTTTTATTATTTTTATAAACATAAGATATTACTCTTTCAGTTAGGTTCTCTGCCGTCTCGTAGTCTTCTCCCCCTACCGATCTCGCAGCTTTGAATATTGCACCTGTAATTTTTTCCTTGCTAAAATCTAAAATTCTGCCATCCCTTTTTTTAACTTTAGTAAACATTCCTGCTCCCCCTATCTTTCGTTTATAAGTTTGTTAAGCTCCTCCACAAAGGTATTTAAATCCTTGAATTGTCTATAAACAGAGGCAAATCTGACATAAGCCACATCATCAAGCTGCTTAAGTCTTTTCATTACCAATTCTCCAATTTTCTTACTGTCTATTTCCTTATCCATGGAGTTGTAAAGCTCCTTTTCTATTTCGTCTACGACTTCTTCGATCTGTTTAAGTGATACGGGGCGTTTTTCACAAGCCTTTAAAAAACCATTAATAATTTTACTGCGCTGATATACCTCTCTGCTGCCATCTTTTTTAACGATTACCAAAGGCACTTCTTCAATTTTTTCATAGGTAGTAAATCGCTTAGCACACTTCTCACATTCTCTTCTTCGTCTTATTGCTGTTTCTTCTTCTGTCGGTCTGGAGTCCACAACCTTACTTTCGCTATAACCGCAGTATGGGCATTTCATTGTGATTCCTCCTTTCTACCAGACTTGTCCTTTGTTTACATATAATCACAACATGTAGTGCTATATATATTATAATACACATAATATAGAACCACACATCATTTTTTTGCCTTTTTAACCATTGTCGTTTTTCTATCTCCCTATAGCTTTATATATCTCTTTTTGTCGTATATTTTGAAATTATAGGAAAATTTGTAGTTTCTTGAGACCTGTTTTTACAACAAAAAATAAAAAGCTTTTTTAACTCTTTTTAAAGCTTTTTATTAAACCTTTAAAGCTTAGTAACCGGAGCCATCTACCAATATTACATCCACACCTATCTTCTTAATACTCGCCCAGTTTATAACAATATCATTCTCCTTGCTGAAGAATCCCAAAAACTTTCCTCCTGCAGGAATGACGATTGCCTCTAGATTTCCAGTTTCCATATTTATTTCTACATCACTTACCAAGCCTAGCCTTCTACCGTCATTTATGTTTATTACTTCTTTCTGCTTAAGCTCTGATGTTTTTATCATACTTCATCCCCCTTTTCGATATAACCGCTACTATTAAATATATAACTTGTTCAAGAAAATAGAACAGGAAAATAGTCACGATTTAAATAGGGCTTTTGACTCATTTTGACGAAAGATGTCTTATTGTACGTATAGGCTTAATGACGGATATTTTATGATTCTGATAAACTAGCATTTAGGCTGTATTTTAAG
>JAQSYD010000074.1 GCA_029256325.1 Clostridia bacterium | reverse complement strand
TAAAAAATTAGTTGAATTGTTTAAATGTTTATGATATTATGAAAATTGAAAATAATGGAACATAAAGAGATATATTCCAGTTCATTACAGATTGATGGAGGTCATTGATGCATAAGGAAATAGGAGAAAAAATTAATGAGATAAGAACATCTAAGGGTATGACTTTAAAAGACTTAGGAGAAAAATCTAATTTATCGGTAAGCTTTTTGTCCCAAGCTGAAAGAGGACTGACATCTATAACAATTAATTCGTTAAAGAAGATTGCAATAGCACTTAATGTGGACTTAAACTTATTTTTTAGTCCGCCTAAAAGCCCCAAGTCTACGGTAACACGCAGCTATAACCAGGAAGTATTCAGAATAGATGAATCAAAATTTATATATTTCAGTTTAGGAAGCAATATTGCTGATAGGCAGCTAGATCCGGTTATTGTTACTATTTTACCTGAGCAATTCCCTGAAGAGGTGATTTTGGGTGATCATCCGGGAGAGGAGTTTGTATATGTCCTAGAGGGCATATGCACGATACTATTGGATGATAAGCAATACGAGCTTTATCCTGGAGACAGTATCCACATATCTTCTACTACACCTCATAATTGGGCTAACTTTACAAATAAGCTTGTAAGGATATTGGCCGTAAGCACACCAAGTGTGATGAGATAATGCGTACCATAGTCAAATAGACTTTTATTTGTGAGGAGGGGACATGAAATGTACAGAATTGAAAAACTTGTGGAAAGGTTAAAAAGTGAGGGATTTGACGGTATCTTATTAATTAAGGATTCAAATATCCGCTATATGAGCGGGTATACAGGGGCGGATTCCTATGTGATTATCTCAGAAACTGCAAGAGCTTTTATTACAGACTCAAGATACACGGAACAAGCTGAAGCGGAATGCACCGGCTTTGAGGTAATAAAGTGGAGACACCCGGCAGCGGGTTTGGAAGAGACAATACAAGGAGTTTGCAGTAAGCATGGCATAAAAAAGCTTGCGTTTGAGAGGGATAAGATGACATATGACTTATTCGAAAGACTCTCTAACGGCATGAAGAGCATAGAGCTCATTCCATCCTCGGGATTGGTTGAAGGTATTAGATATGTAAAATGCCAAGAAGAAATTGAAAATATCAGGAGGGCTGCAGAGATCGCAGATAACGCTTTTGATGAGGTTTTGAAGTACATAAGAGTTGGCGTATCTGAAAAGGACATAGAAAGAGAACTGCAATATTTAATTAAGAAAAAGGGAGCAGATGATATCGGCTTTCCAATTATAGTGGCTTCAGGCAAAAGGAGCTCACTGCCCCATGCTATCCCGTCGGATAAACGGATAGAAAGCGGAGATTTTATAACCTTGGATTTTGGCGCAATGGTTAATGGCTATCGTTCTGATATGACGAGAACGATTATTGTAGGTGAGCCTACTGATAAACAAAAGGAAATTTATGACATCGTTAAGGCTGCACAAGCTGCTGGAGAACAAGCCATAAAAGCAGGGGTACAAGGAAGCGTACCGGATGATAGTGCAAGAGGATATATTTCACAGGCTGGTTATGGTGACAATTTCGGTCATGGTTTGGGACATGGCGTGGGATTGGATATTCATGAAGAGCCTTTCATGTCAACAAGATGTGAAAAGATACTGCAGATAGGAAATGTGATAACGGTAGAACCCGGAATTTATATACCTGACTGGGGCGGAGTAAGAATAGAAGACACTGTCTTGGTCAAAGAGGATGGCATTGAAATACTCACCAAATCACCAAAAGATCTTATTATACTTTAGAAGGAAAATAGGACACAATGGCATGAGTCATTAAAATAAATTTAAGGGGGAACTAGAATGAGAAAAAGGCACTTAAAACTGGTAGCTGTATTGTTGGCGGTATTAATGATCGGAACAATACTTACAAGCTGTACAACAAAGGAACAAAATACTCTTGCTCCAGAAGGCGGAGACAAACAGCCAGTGACCCAAGATACATTGACCTTTACTGTAGCTTCAGTACCTTCTATTGATCCTCAAATGTCCAACTCCATACCTTCTATGAATGTTATCAAGGGTTTCAGTGAAGGCTTGATTAGAAACTTCCAAGGCGAAGTAAAGCCAGGAATGGCTGAAAAATGGGATATATCAGAGGACGGTATGACCTACACCTTCCACTTGCGAGATGCAAAATGGAGTGACGGCTCCTCTGTAACAGCACAGGATTTTGAATATGCAATTATAAGATTGCTAGATCCAAAAAACGCTGCGTCCTATTCTTTTGCAGCCTATATCATTCAAAATGCTGCTGAGTTCAATTCCGGTAAGATAATTGATCCAGCTCAAGTTGGTGTAAAGGCCATAGATGAAAAGACTCTTGAGATTAAGTTGATAAACCCGACCTCATACTTTGTATCTACTTTAGACCTCCCGTGCTTCTATCCGGTAAAAAAGGACTATGTTGAGAAGCTTGGAGCAGATTTTGCAACAGCGGCTGATAAAATGCTCAGCAATGGACCATTCATTTTAAAAGACTGGAAGCATGAGCAGGAAATAGTGCTTGAGAGAAACCCTAACTATTGGGATCAGGCCAATATCAAGCTTAACACCGTTAAGATTCTTCAAGTAAGTGATGCTAATACTGTTTTGGCTATGTATGAAAATGGAGAAATAGACTTTTGTGACGTGCCAACATCCCTAGTTGATAAATTCCAACAGGAGGGCAAAGCAAAGGTGTATATGAGCGGTGCTGATGACTGGATGAGAATTAATTTCAAAAGGACAGAAAAGCCATGGCTGCAGAATGTCAATTTCAGAAAGGCACTTAATTATGCGATAGATAGAGAGGACTATGTCAAGACAGCAACAAAGGGATTATTCTTCCCGGCAACTCGTCTGGTGCTCCCATTGATGGCAGGTGTAAATGGCTATTATTGTGAGGAATATCCGATAAATATTTATCCTACAAAGGCAGATACAGCAAAAGCCAAGGAATATCTGGAAAAGGCTATGCAAGAACTTAATATTACAGATCCAAAGCAAATAGTGGTAGCATATACAATATCTGATGATGATGCTACAAAGCTCATGGCAGAAGTGCTCCAGGATCAAGTAACAAAGAACTTGGGGATTACTTTTGAAATAAAAATGGTTACATACAAGCAAAAGCTGGAGAATGATACAAAGGGTGATTTTGATCTTGTTTACAACGGATGGGGCCCTGATTATGATGATCCAATGACTTATTTGGAATTATGGGAAACCACAAATTCACAGAATGGCGGAAAGTACAGCAATGCTGAATTTGACAAGCTGATAGCTGCTGCAAGAGTAGAAACTGATAAAGTTAAAAGAATGGAGATGTTCCACCAAGCAGAAACAATACTTTTGGAGGATGCAGGATTTGTACCTCTCCAATTTAGACAAAGAGCTTGGGTAAGCAAGGATAATCTCAAAAACTTAGCAAGATTCTTTATCGGTGCCGACACTGATTATGTATATGCATATTTTGAATAAAACATATAGTTAAACAATTTTAAAACATTTTAAATATGAAGGTATATGTGTTTTGCATATACCTTCATATTTAATGAAAAGTGGGGGCTTTATGAGTAGATATATTTTTAAAAGACTTATTATATCTTTATTGACAGTTTGGATTTTGGTTACAGCTGTGTTTTTGCTCATTAGAGTGTTGCCAGGAGATCCTTTTACAAGTGAAAAAATGACTCCTGAAATTAAAGCCAATATGATGAAGTATTATGGCTTTGATAGACCGCTTTATGAACAATACGGCAAGTACATCATGAATCTGCTCAAGGGAGATTTAGGTAATTCGTTAAAGTACCACAATATGCGCGTAAATGATATTATTGCACAGACTTTTCCTTACTCTGCAGATTTAGGAATCAGAGCTCTTCTATTTGCATTAATAGCAGGGCTGTGTCTGGGTATCAATGCGGCTTTGAAAATGGGTAAGTTTTGGGATTATTTCTGTATAACTTTAGCTATCATAGGGGTATCTGTGCCAGATTTTATACTAGGATCCTTATTGCAGTATGTATTCGCATTGCAGCTAAAATGGTTTCCTGTTGCAAGATGGCTAGGGTTTAAATATACCATATTGCCTGTGTTTGGATTAAGTCTTTATACAGTCGCCCTTATAACCCGTCTTATTAGGGTTAGCATGCTTGATGTCATAAATCAGGACTATATTACCACAGCAGAAGCAAAAGGACTATCAACATTCCAAATTATTTGGAGACATCAAATAAGAAATGCAATATTACCGATTGTAACGGTAATGGGACCAATCACAGCAGCAGTACTCACAGGGACCTTTGTTATTGAAATGATATTTGCAGTGCCTGGTATGGGTAAGTTTTATGTGCAAGGAATACATGATCTGGACTATTCCTTAATTCTTGGTATGACTGTTTTTTATGGAGTTTTTCTTGTAGCAGCTAATTTTATAGTAGATATTATATACGGTTTTGTAGATCCAAGAATTAGGATTACAGGAAAGTAAGGTGAAAAATATGAATAAACCAGTGGATATCAACTGGGATGACAGCAGCTTATTTGAAAAAATAGAGAGAGATAAAAGCCAACTGAACGTAGTGGTTAGACCAAGTCTTACCTATTGGCAGGATGCCTGGATAAGGCTATCAAAAAATAAAATAGCACTGTTATGCCTTGGCATTCTACTGCTAGTCATACTTTTATCCATAGTAGGCCCCTATATGACGCCCTATGACTTTAAATCTAATGATCCGGATGCTACTGATCTGCTTCCAAACTTACAACATTGGTTTGGCACCGATTCCTTAGGACGAGACCTATGGGAAAGAATCTGGATGGGAGGAAGAGTATCTCTCGCAATTGGATTTGCCGTTACTATTCTTAATACCATGATAGGCATGGTAATAGGAGGAATTTCCGGGTATTTTGGTGGCAAGCTGGACATGTTCATCATGCGTATCATAGATGTACTATATGGAATACCTACCATAATAGTGGCTATATTGGTTATGATGGTGCTTGATTCAGGAATAGCCAGCTTGATCATTGCAATGGTAGCGATTGGATGGATAGGAAGCGCGAGATTTATAAGAGGTCAGATTTTGCAGCTAAAGAATCTGGAATTTATACTAGCAGCAAGAACACTCGGAGCAAGCAGTACCAGAATAATTGCAATACATCTGATACCAAACATCATGGGATTAATAATTACCAATTTAGCAATGGCTATACCAAATGCTATATTTACAGAAGCTTTTTTAAGCTACATAGGGTTGGGAATACAATCTCCGGCTACAAGCTGGGGACAGTTGGCCAGACAAGGCGCAATGGCCTTTAGGGCATATCCCTATCAGCTATTTATACCTGCCTTTTTTGTAAGCATTACAATGCTGACACTTAACTTGCTTGGCGATGGACTGAGAGATGCCTTGGACCCAAGACAGCGTGGACGTAATAAATGATGGAGGTGTGCATATGAGCAGACTGATTGAAATTAATGATTTGGAAGTAGGCTTTAAAACATATGGTGGAGAGGTTCAGGCAGTCAGAGGAGTATCGTTTTATATTGAGCAAGGGGAATGTATTGCAGTAGTGGGAGAGTCGGGCTGTGGAAAAAGTGTAACTGCAAAAGCACTGTTAAAGCTTATACCGGAACCTCCGGGAAAGATAAAAAGTGGCAGTATTTTGTTTGAGGGCAACGATATAATTGCTTATAGCAAAAAACAGATGCAGCAAATAAGAGGGGCAGAAGTCAGCATGATTTTTCAGGACCCCATGACATCTCTAAATCCTACAATGCTTATTGAAAGGCAAATTGGTGAAGTCATTGCAAAACATCAAAAAGCAAGCAGAAAACAGGTTTATGATAGGGTAATAGAAATCATGAAGCTGGTAGGAATACCTAATCCGGAAAAAAGAATTAAGCAGTATCCCCACGAATTTAGTGGTGGAATGAGACAAAGAGTTATGATCGCCATAGCGATGGCTTGCAATCCTAAGCTCTTAATTGCAGACGAGCCAACTACTGCCTTGGATGTTACAATTCAGGCACAAATCTTAGAGCTTATGAAGGGACTTCAAGAAAAATTTAGTACATCAATCATGCTGATAACCCATGATTTGGGAGTCGTAGCCAGCATGGCGCAGAGAGTTTTGGTGTTTTATGCAGGTAAAATAGTGGAATCAAGCGACGTTAATGAAGTTTTTAATAATCCAAAGCATCCATACACTGTAGGCTTGTTGAAATCTATGCCTACATTGGGAATCGCTAACAAGGAAATGCTGGCTACAATAGATGGAACTCCTCCCGATTTGTTTAAGTCACCTGTGGGTTGTTCTTTTATGCCGCGCTGTGAGAAAGCTATGCGTATATGCAAAATGGCTGAACCTCCTATGTTGGATATTAATGAAACCCATCAAGCGGCTTGTTGGCTAAACCATGAAAAGGCACCTAGATACAATTGAATTTGAAATATAGATGGAGGAATTACATATGCTACACAATACAAAGATAAAAGAATTATCTAAAAGTTTAAAAAGTCTTGGATTAGATGCGATGATCATAGGACCTTCCTCAGACCTGGAATACCTTACAGGACTTAACTTGCACCCTGATGAGCGGTTTAAGGCGATTTTTGTGCTGGCAGATAACAGTTATTTTTGCATCATGCCGGAATTATACTATGAAGAGGCGAGAGAAAAGCTTGGAAGCGATGTGGATATATATGTTTGGAGTGACGCAGAAGGATTTATACCTGCAATAAATCGCGCAATCCGTGAATATAGTATTGGAGATATGCCAATAGGAGTAAATGACGGTGTGAGAGCTGTTGATATATTAGATATAAAAGCGGATACAGGAATAGACTTTATAAACAGCAGCAATATTTTGGAGAGAATTAGACTCATTAAAACATCAAAAGAGCAGGCTTTTCTAAAGAAAGCAGCAGAAATAGCAGATTTGGTAATGGGAAAAACAATTGATTTTATTAAGCCCGGTATGTTGGAACGCGATATTAATAAAAAGATAGAAGAGTTGTTTTTAGAAAATGGCTGTGAGCTTGCTTTCCATAGCATAGTAGCTTCAGGCCCTAATACTTCAAAGCCGCACTATAACAAAGACGATAGAAAAATAGAGCAGAAGGACATCATTATATTGGATATTGGTTGTAGATATAAAGGATTTTGTTCTGATATATCCAGAACAGTATTTGTTGGACAGCCAACAATGGAACAGATGGAAATTTTCGATATCGTTGTAAAAGCCAATGAAAATGCAGAAATGATGGTAACACCTGGCGTTGCAGCAGAGACAGTAGACTTAGCTGCAAGAAATATTATAAAAAAGGCAGGCTATGGACAGTATTTCTTGAATAGGACAGGGCATGGGATAGGTATGGCTGTGCATGAAGGCCCTTATATAAAAGAAGGAAATAAGCAAATTCTAGAAGCAGGAATGACCTTTAGTGTGGAACCAGGTATTTATATTGCCGGAAAGTATGGTATGCGAGTAGAAGATATTGTACTAGTTACAGAAAATGGTAGAGAAATATTAAATAAGTTTAGCAAGAAAATTATTATTATTTAAATAAAAAAGAATGAAATCAAAAATAACTCTATTGATACTGCCTATTCTGGTTATCAATGGAGTTACTTTTGCTAATCCACAGAAAAGTAAACATGCTGTTCAATGGATTTATATATAAAAGTCTTCATACTTATATATATATAACATGTTAAAAAGATACCACATCATAGTAGAGTAAAGCTAGATTTAAAACAAAATGGAGGACAGATGGCTTGCTGAAATCACTTGCTTTTTATACTACTTGTTGTTAGAGGATAAGTAAGGTACAATAGAGGTTATAGTAATATTTATTTTACATGCTTTAATATTATTTTGGGGGTCCAATATAAATGAAAATTATAATTATAGGTGCTGGCAAAGTGGGTTATTATCTTGCGGAGAATTTATGTAAGGATAACCATGTAACTATCATTGATAAAAATGCAGCAGCACTTAAGAAGGCAGAAGAAAATCTTGAAGTACTGTGTATAAAAGGAAGCGGAGTCAGTACCAATGTCTTGTTGGAGGCAGGCGTTAAGCAAACGGATCTTCTCATTGCTGTAACCAGCACAGATGAAATAAACATGGTTTGCTGCCTTACAGGCAAAAAATTAGGTGCTGTGCAAACCATTGCAAGAATTAGAGATTATGAGTACGCGCAAGAGCTTTCGCTGCTAAAGGAAGAGCTTGACTTGGATATGGTCATTAACCCTGAACTGGCTGCAGCTGATGAAATAGCTCGCAGCATGAATTTTTCTACAGCGATGAATGTTGAAAGCTTCGCAAAAGGCAGAGTGAAACTTATTGAAATCTCTATAACAGAGGACATGCCTATTGCAGGAATGAGATTGATGGACATTCCAAATAAGTTTTCATCACAGATATTAGTTGGCGTAATCGTAAGGGGTGACGATATAATTATACCTGACGGGGAAAATGTGATTGAACCTGGTGACAGTATTTACGTAATTGGCAAATCTTCAAATATATATAATTTTTGTAAATTGATTGGCAAAGCAAGCGCTAAATTAAAGAATGTAATGATCATGGGTGGCGGAAGAATTGCGATATACCTGGCTAACCTTTTGACAGAAATGGATATGAAGGTAAAAATTTTAGAAATCGATAAGCAAAAATGCATCGAGCTTTCTGAGCTTTTGCCCGATTCACTTATTATTAACGGAGATGGCTCGGATGAGGAGCTTTTGCAATCTGAGAACATCAGTGATATGGATGTTTTCATAGCCATGACGGGAATGGATGAAGAGAATCTGATGTCGGCATTGATTGCAAAGCAAAACGGAGCAACTAAAATTATAGCAAAAGTAAGTAGACTTAACTATGTAAATGTTGCAAAAAATTTGGGTGTAGATAGCGTAATAAGTCCAAAGCTTATTACCACCAATAAGATACTGACTTATGTAAGCCGTAATAATGTAGAAACTCTACACAGAATTATTGAAGGTAAAGCAGAAATAATTGAATTCCTTGTAGAGAGAAACAGCAAGGTATTAAATAATAAGTTGAAGAATATAAAGCTTCCCCGAGATGTCATTATTGCTACTATTGTCAGGAAAAGCGAGATTGTAATACCTCACGGCGATGATGTTATCAAAGAAGGAGATAGAGTCATTGTAATCGCTAAGAACAAAAATGTTACGGAGCTGAATGATATTATAGTTAGCAACAGGGGGAAGGCTTAATGAATATCAAACTGGTATTAAAAAGTGTGGGGTTGTTGCTATTATGTGAAGCGATTGCGATTATACCATCCATGGCTGTTTCTTTGATTTATCAAGAGCATAATACGCTGGCATTTCTTGATACCATTTTAATACTGATAGGTGTAGCAGCACCTTTACTCATGATACAAATCAAAAATAAAAATATGTATGCCAGAGACGGCTTTGCTATAGTTGCCCTGGGATGGATACTTATGTCGTTTTTCGGCGCGCTGCCCTTTGTTTTTAGCGGCACAATACCCTCTTTAATTGACAGCTTTTTTGAAACAAGCTCTGGCTTTACAACTACAGGTGCAAGTATATTGACCAATATAGAGATATTGCCTAAGGGAATTCTGTTTTGGAGAAGCTTCACGCATTGGATTGGAGGTATGGGTGTAATTGTTTTGACACTAGCCATACTGCCATCTCTTGGGGCTAGAGGTATGCAAATGATGAAGGCAGAAAGTCCGGGACCTAACCCTAGTAAACTAGTGCCTAGGGTTGGAGAAACAGCAAAAATATTATATGGAATTTATGTAATTATCACTATCGTTGAGGTATCTCTATTGGTACTTACGGGGATGCCTTTATATGACGCATTTATACACACTTTTGGAACGGTTGGTACGGGAGGGTTTTCCAACATGAACCTAAGTGTTGGAGCCTACAACAATGTATTTGCAGAAATTATTATTACAGTATTTATGTTTATTAGCGGGGCGAATTTTACATTATACTATTATATGCTGAAAGGAAATCTGAAGGCTCCATTTAAGGATGAGGAGTTTAGGAGTTATTTTGGTATTGTCGCAGTGGCAATACTGCTAATTACCTTAGATACAAATGCCCATGTATTTCATAATATTTGGGAATCTCTGCGACATGCTTCCTTCCAAGTCGTATCCATTGTTACTACAACAGGCTATGCCACAACGGATTTTGAAAAATGGACAATGTTCAGCAAGATTATTCTCTTTATACTGATGTTTATTGGTGGCTGTGCAGGTTCTACGGGAGGTGCCATAAAAAATATAAGAATCCTCTTATTGTTTAAGATTATGAAAAGAGAGCTGCTTCAGATCATTCATCCCAGAGCAGTATATGCAGTAAGACTTGGGAAAAAAGCAGTAGATGAAAGAACCTTAGCTGAAGTGCTAGGATTCTTCTTTATGTATATAACGGTATTTATTGCCGGTGTACTCATAATATCTTTGGATAATCTTGACTGGGGGACAACAATTTCATCCGTTGCAGCTACTTTAGGCAATATTGGACCAGGTTTTGGAATAGTAGGGGCAACTGGAAATTATTCCAGCTTATCCGATATAAGTAAGCTTACACTGTCCATCTTGATGATTATAGGTAGATTGGAGATTTATCCTATTTTGCTTCTGGGCGTACCTTCTTTCTGGAAACGTGTAAGTATCTAACAGTGTAAAAAGTATATATAAGATTTAACTATACAGGTTATAATTATAGTTCGTACAACAAAAACTCGGAATAGACTCCGAGTTTTAAATTATTCTTGATTCGTGAATGGAGTACAATCGATGTTGAACCTTGGTTTTAAAGACAAAAGCTTTTATAATAAAATGATCGCGATTTCAATTCCTATTATGCTGCAAAATTTGATTTCTTCTGTGCTTAATATGGTCGATACTGTAATGGTGGGTGCCTTAGGAGAAGCACAACTAGCAGCTGTAGGTCTTGCAAACCAGGTATTTTTTGTTTTTTTTCTGCTTATATATGGAATTAATAGCGGCTGCGGCATATTTATAGCACAGTACTGGGGCAGCAAGGATGAAGCTAACATTAAAAGAACAATTGGCTTCTCCGTTGTGGTTGGAGCGGTGGTTGGGCTTATTTTTACTTTGGTTGCATTTTATCTTCCGGGACAAATCATGCAGCTGTTTACTACGGATCGTACTGTAATCAAATATGGAATAGACTATATGAGATTTGTTTCCTTGGGCTATGTACTGACTTCCATAAGTATAGCCTATAGCTTTGCTGCAAGAAATATCGGAGATGTGAAGGCACCTACAATAATAAGCATGGTATCTTTGATTTTCAACGGTGTGTTTAATTTCGTTCTGATATTCGGGTATTTGGGTTTCCCTAGGCTTGAGGTGCAGGGTGCGGCTATAGCAACGGTATCAGCCAGGCTGATTGAAGCATTGGCACTTGTATACTGGGTTTATGCGGTACGCAAGAACAAAGTGCTTGCTCCCGGCATAAAGGATATGAAAAGGCTTAGTATGACGTATATAAAAAATATTATGGTGACAGCAATTCCCGTCATATTAAATGATGTATTCTGGGCTTTGGGTATGACGATGTACAGTGCTGCTTATGCAAGAATAGGAACGACAGCCATCGCGGCTATACAGATTGCGAATACGGCACAAAATATTTTCATTGTAATATCTATCGGACTGGCAAGCTCCTGTGCTGTCATGTTAGGCAATGAAATAGGCTCGGGAGAGAAGGAAAAGGCAATATTATATGCTAAGAGATTTCTCGCCATAGGTACAATGGCAGGATTGCTGCTTGGTGTGCTGTTGATATTGATATCACCTGTTGTACTCATGTTGTTTAGCAATACGCAAGCGGTTCAACAGATTGCGCAAAAAATAATGCTGATTATGGGAGCCTTCTTATGGTGCAGATTCTTGAACGGGATACTTGTCGTGGGTGTTTTAAGAAGCGGAGGAGACACCACCTTTGCTATGATACTTGAAACCTGCAGCGTATGGCTTGTGGGGGTGCCTTTAGCCTTTGCAGGGGCATTGTTATGGCATTTTCCTGTTTATTTCGTTTATACCTTAATTACGCTGGAGGAGCTTGTTAAAGCATTCTTTGGCATAGGTCGAGTTAGATCTAATAAATGGGTAAGAGATGTGAGATAATAAAAGGGTTGAAATCTTAATAGATTTCAACCCTTTTATTTGGATTAAATGAGTCTGCTGCAGATTAATTCCATTTGCAGATTATGACTTGTTTTCTTTGGATGATCCATACTGAATTCAAGAGCTTTATACAGATTAAAACCATGATCTTGGTTTATGTTTGTTCTCTTATTTTCAATAGATGATTTCTTTATATCATTATCTTTAATCATAATATTGCTTATTAGGTTCATAAGAACGACCTCCCTTGCTGTTTTATTACTATTTGCTAACATTCTTTTGCTTTCTTTCAAGCTAGTATTTATATCATTTGCAGTGATTGCTTTCATATAATCTCCATCCTTTTCTTTTAAATTATCTTACGAAGCTTTTCATTAATTCCATTTGCAGATTTAGGCTGTTTTGGCCTAAATTCTTTTTGGCATATTCCAATGATTCATAAGTTGAATATCCATATTCTCTCTTGCTCATAGCTCTGTCATTTACTTCCGCAGCTTTGCGCTCTCTATGATCACCGTTTATGCTTATCATATTGATTAAGTTCATCATATTACCTCCTTGTATAACCCTTTGGTCAAATTTACTGTTTCTTTTACCCTTAAGTATGATATTCATATATATCGCCTCCTGTTACAACTTGTCTAGAATTCTTTAAAGTACATTAAAAAAGATCATGGATTATCCATGATCTTTGTATAAGCGCGTAAAAAAGCCAGCTTTGCCAGCTAAATTTAGCAATAAAAAAGTCACGGATACTCAACCCGTGACGAATTATCAAATTTTAGTTATAAAATTTATTAATACACAGTCTCGGGCCGTGTTTTTAAATATTCAGTTTTTGCATTGTTTCTTAGTCTCAACATTTTCACGACCTCCTCCGTTATTATTTAGTGATTCACACTACTATAAGAATATACCATGTGCACCATTATATTACAATTACAGAATGATTACAAATATTTTACAGAATTGTTACAGAATGTCATAAACTATTCCTGCTATTTTTCTACCCTCTTTAGTATATTCAAAAGGTTGTAAGTTATTACACTTATTTAAAAATATTTTATAATCGTGTCATCTGTTCTCTCTTCCTTATTAGTCTATTATAAAAAGCATTTAATAACACTATAAAAAACATTTATAATTTTTTATTACCTATGTAAAACAAATGGCAATGTCTATGCGACATTGCCACTTGTTTTATGACTTAAATTGTTCTAGATATTCATCGTAGGTCATTCTTCTATCAATCATACCATCTGATGTGATATCGATAATTCTGTTTGCCACAGTTTCTATAAATTGATGGTCATGGGAAGTAAATAATATATTGCTGCTGTATGACTGCAACCCATTGTTCACTGCTGTAATGGATTCCAAGTCCAAGTGGTTGGTTGGCTGATCCAATACCAGTACATTGGCACTGCTTAGCATCATACGGGAAAGCATGCAGCGTACTCTTTCTCCTCCAGATAATACATTCACTTGCTTTAGCGCTTCTTCACCTGAGAAAAGCATTCTACCCAGGAAGCCTCTAACATAGGTTTCTGTCTGATCCACTGAGTACTGACGCATCCAGTCAACAAGGCTTAATGCACAGTCATTAAAGAATTCGTTGTTATCCTTAGGGAAGTATGCCTTCGTAATAGTTACACCCCATCTGAAGCTTCCACTGTCAGGTTCCATTTCGCCCATAAGAATTTTAAATAATGTAGTATTCACAATTTCATTTTCGCTTACAAAGGCAATTTTGTCTCCCTTGCTTACTGTAAAGCTTACATTATCAAGTATTTTTTGACCATCAATGGTTTTTGATATCCCATCTACTATTAGGATATCATTGCCCACTTCTCTTTCCGGCTTGAATCCTACAAAAGGATATCTTCTATTGGAGGGTTGAATATCATCCAACGTAATTTTATCCAATAGTTTTTTACGAGAGGTTGCTTGCTTAGATTTAGATGCATTTGCACTAAATCTTGCAATAAACTCTTGCAACTGCTTAATCTTATCTTCTTTTTTCTTATTTTGATCCTTCATCATTTGCTGAGCCAATTGGCTGGATTCATACCAGAAATCATAGTTGCCTACATATAGTCTTATTTTACCAAAATCCACATCGGCCATATGAGTACATACCTTGTTTAAGAAATGCCTATCGTGAGATACAACAATGACTGTACCTTCAAATTCGATCAGGAACTCCTCCAACCACGCAATGGACTTGATATCTAAATGGTTTGTAGGTTCGTCCAGTATTAGAACACCTGGCTTGCCAAACAAGGCTTGTGCCAGCAAGACCTTTACCTTTTCAGAACCAGTTAAATCTGCCATTAGCTTTTCATGAAGCTCAGTACCGATACCAAGACCTTGCAGCAGCATAGATGCTTCTGATTCTGCTTCCCAACCGTTAAGCTCAGCAAATTCACCTTCTAATTCTGAAGCTTTAATGCCGTCTTCATCCGTAAAATCAGTTTTTGCATATAGCTCGTCTTTTTCCTTCATTATTTCATAAAGTCTTGGGTTGCCCATTATAACTGTTTGTATGACTTGATTTTCATCATATTCATAATGGTCCTGCTTTAGTACAGATACTCTGGTGCCGGGAAGTACACTTACATCACCTGTGTTAGGCTCAATTTCACCGGAAAGTATATTCAAGAATGTACTTTTACCTGCTCCATTTGCACCGATTACACCATAGCAGTTGCCTGGCGTAAATTTTAAATTTACATCATCAAAAAGTTTTCTTTCGCCATATCTTAAGCTTACATTCGTAACTGTTATCACTTTATTACCTTCCTCTATCTAAAATTACACAATCTTTGATATTATAACATATTCCATAA
>JAQSYD010000073.1 GCA_029256325.1 Clostridia bacterium | reverse complement strand
ATTGCCAAAAGAACAATGATATGTGTTTGGAAGATGAGGAAAAACTCCGGGTATCAGATAATGAATTGAGACATAGATTTACACAGCTAGGCATTATAAGTATAAGTGAATTCAGACAGCTCGAAAAGAGCAGAAGAAATGATATATTAAAGAATCTAAAATCCATAGAAGGTGTTACAATAAGGCAATTATCGAAGGTAACAGGAATATCAAAAAGTGTGATCAATAGGATTTAGGGACAAGGGACCTGTCCCCTTGTCCCTACTGTCCCCCTTTAAGAAATTGATGATATATCAATTATGTCAATAAAAGGAGGAAAGGTCTCTGATTCAGTTATGCTTGGAAAATGGGTAGAAGGGTCAGCAAGTAGTTAAAATGTAGTATCAAAAGCATATGATTCTCAGTATTTCCAGTTAGATAATTTTACCGACTTAAAGTATGTCTATAAAATGAGTGACGATGAAATATTTAAGATAAATGAGAGGTTTTTAGAAATTCAAATATCTTCAAGTAGAGAAATATTATTAAGTCATAATCCAGTTAATTATTTAGGAGATGGAAGCTTTTATGCTAAAGAATTGAAATTCCTAATTGATAATGGATATAGATTTATAAAGGAAGGTGAGATTTGGCGTGCTTTTATCAAAAAAAAGGGATATAAGTATATAAATGAACTTGAATATACAAAGAAATTAATTGCTGCTGAATTTATAGATGAAATGGTAATCTTGTCAGTTGGTTTTAGTGAAGAGCATGTAACTCAACCAGCATATATCAGAATGAAGTTTCTTCCTCTGAATTATGATGTTGAAATAACATTCGACTCAAATTTTATTAATTCAATAATAACTAATAAAAATCAGTCGCTTCCTTTACATCGTTACTTGATAAATGAAGGCAGATATTCTGAAACTTTATTCAGGCTTACAGAAGGAGGAAATAATAGTCAAGTTATTGATACACTTGTAAAGGAATTAAAACTATTGTTACATAATGGAAATCTATATTTCTATTATTGGGATGGAGATAAGCTATATAAAAGACAAGGAACTAAAGTAAAGCGTTTAAAAATAGGAGAGTTTTAAATATGTGCGACTAACAAAGGTTATTAGATTATTGACACATTGGAACGAGGGACCTGTCCCCTTGTCCCCACAGGAACAAGGGGACTTTGGTCCTATGCAAGGTAGTGCCGGCGACTCATTTTAACTAGAAGTATTGTCGAATAATTGTAAAAAATGCCATGAAATGGTACCATGCAATTAAAAGCTATTACTACAATTATGAGGAGGGGACAATATAGTGAGAACTAAAAAGAGCAATTTAAAATTATTTCTAATGCTTTTAATGACCATGGTTCTTTTAGCTTCACCAATACTAGTCGTTGAAGCATCGGTGAAGGGTAACTCAGATAAGCTGGAGATCGATTTGTCAAATGGCATAATCAAAAATGGTTACTTTAGCTTGCCAATAGAAGAGGATACATTAGGAGAAATGTTTAGAATCGCATATTATCCTGGATATATTGATGAGGTAAATAATAAGTTTATTGCATTAGGGGTGAGAGTTCTTGAACATAGTGATTGGGTTGTGAATAAAACAGTCAATGTGCCCCTGAGTACAAAACTAATAAAGTTTAACAATGAATATGTGTTTTCATTTCGAGATGAATATGATTATAACAAATACAGAATACCTGTTGAACTAAATGGCAAAAGAATTACAATAGAAGTTCTTTTTGATGGTGCCCTCGGAAAGGTTATTGATGTGTCGGATAATGAGGGAAATGAAGCTAGTCTAAAAATAGGTGATATTATAAAACCGATTTTTAAGTATTACACAGAGAATCATAAAATGGAAGAGATAGTTATTGAAGATAAACAGATCGTATATGATAATTCACTGCGTATAAATCAATCTTTATATGCGTCAGATAAATATGCCTTTAAAATTTACACTCAGAGCACAGGACGTGATGGACATGCTTATTCAGATACCATAGTACCGGCAACATTTACTGCTGCTACAAATACAAACAATATGCCAACACCCAGTGCATGGGCAAAAGCTGATATAGATAAAGCCAAAGCAAATGGCTTGACTACAGAACGAGTACTAAAGGATTATCAGAAGGCAATTACACGTGAAGAGTTTTGCGAGTTGACCGTTAATTTATATGAAAAGTTATCTGGAAAGACTGCAGAACCTGCAGCGTCAAATTCCTTTGTGGATACAGACAATATAGCTGTTCTAAAGGCATATAAGCTAGGTATCGTCAACGGAACAGGGAATGGAGAGTTCAGCCCGGATAAACTCCTAAATAGAGAACAGATGGCAAAGATGTTTTTTTCAACGTTGCAATTGGAGTACAAGAACATAGGGGATGCGGAAGAGGAGTTAAGCTTTACAGATAAAGATAAAATATCTATTTGGGCAAAACAAGCGGTTAATTATATGTTTAAAGAAAAGATAATATTAGGCAGCAACAACCAATTTAACCCGCAGCAAGAAGCCAGCAGGGAACAAGCGATAGCATTGGTTTACCGAGTGTTTGAAAAATTCAAGAACTAATAAAAAGCACGGGGAACAACGAATTAAAATTTGTTGTTCCCCGTGTTAATATTCTATTGATTGTTTTTTATAGTTTGATTTAAAATTAGCTTGAAGAATATATTTGATTTTGGGTAGTGCTACACTATCCATTTTTTTATTTCCTTAAGGAAATCACGGGTCGATATGCCGTTGTCCTCCAGAAATTTAGCCATGCTCTTCGTAAAGGCTACGGATTTGTCAGCAGGTATGTTTAGTTTGTTAAAGGTATCTACAAAATCCTCCATAAAGCTTATATGCTTGAGGAATTCTGAATAGCTGCTGTTATTGCTGTCAAGGCTTGGGTTTGGTGCAGCTTCTCTTTTTTTGATTGCTGCTGGCTTATTATCTGACAGCTTGGTATTTGCAGGGGGAGCAGCTGGGGGGATTGGAACTGGTGCAGTTACTGGAGCCGTGATCTCTGCTGTGCCAACAGAAGCAACAGTTTCGGCTTCCAGTGAAACTTTGCATTTATTCAGATAGTTAATAAAATCCTTAGATTCAACTGTCTTGCGGTAATTGAAGTATTTTCTTAAGCCATCAAAGTAAATAATCATGGTATGTGCAAATCTTTTCTTAATGCCGCTATTCTCCAAATAGCTTCTTAAGTCTCTCGCTTCAGCCCCGCCAACTACATCATAGTCTACACCCTTGACTGCACTTCCGCCATAGCGCAGAAAGACTGAAATATCTTCTTTGTTTACACTGTCTAGGGCTTTTGATAACTCTGATACAAAAAAGCAGGGCTTGTCATTCCATAGTATCAGATGTATGTCTGCTTCGTTGAAGATAAGCTTTCGTATTAATATATTCAATTTTATTCACCTCCTATCAAATTAACTGTGCTGCATTTTTTCATCTATACTATTATAAGCATAATATTGAATTATGTAAACCGTGCCTATGTAGATGGCAACTTCAATGAATAAGAATGCAATAAAAAACGAATACGATTTTTTCGTACCCGTTTTTGCAGTCTTCCTATTTTATCATTGCATAAATGTATACAAATCTTGTCGCATGCTCTTGTTCATCCGTAATGATTTCGTACAACATATCTCGATGTTTCTTGCTTGTTAGCATTGCTCTTATGTCTCTATACATTTCAACAGCTTCCAGCTCGCCTTGAATGCTGGATTTTACATTGTCTACAAATCTGTCTGCTAAATCAACCTTTGGAACAGGTATTTCAATACCTTCGCCGGTCAGGTCATCATAGATATCCTGGAACATTCTGTAGTGTTTGGCTTCATCCTCGTATGCATGACGTATGTTTTCTCTGATTTCCTTGTTCTCTGTCATATCCATCATCATTTTGTATTTTTTATTGTCATGCCTTTCATCCTTCATAGCATCCTTGATCATATCCAAAAGCTTTCTCATAGGCGGTTTAGTCGGCTTCATCATATACATATCAGGGCTCATTATAATACCTCCCGAATCAAATTATCATTACATCATATGCAGGGGGTAGTATGATAGTGACTAATGACAGGATATTAAATTATTTCAGAGAGCTTGATGCTTATGGTGTTCACTTCACTCTGTGCTGTTTTACCAAAGAAAACGACATATTCCTGCTGATGCTCGGGATTCTTAAGTACATCGGTGTAAAAAACTTCATAATAAATACTTTTTGACAGGCTTTTGCTATCAATTTCATCATGAGGCAACAATTTAGCAGCCATTGTTTCATTGCTTCTGATATAATTTTGCAGTTTGTTTTTTACTTTGCTGTGGTCATAACGTTTCAAGCTGCCAGGCATATTTCCATTATTATAATATAGCAGCCAGTCCAGCTTGATGAGCTCATTCAATCCCAAGCACAGGAACTCCTTGCTATTGGCAAAGCCGAATAAAATATTGTAAAGCTCCTTGGTGCTTTGTGAAGCTGCAAACAAGGCATTCTCACGCCAATAGTCTGCAAAGTCCATATAGAATTGGAAGAAGGAGCTATAGTGGTTTTTAAATATATAACGTAAGCTGCTTATAAATCTTCCGGAATTATAGTAAAGCTCAAGAATATGCTCCACCTCTTTGAGAATGATCAGCTCTTCATAGCTGATCCATTTGGTTTTCAACACTTCATAGGGATTGAAGCTATTATACTCGATTTCATATTCTTTGGCCCTGTTTCTTATACCGGAGCCTTTCAACAGCTTGAGAAAACCCAGCTGCAGCATGTCGGGCAACAGCTGATGCACCTCGTCAAAGGAGCGGGCAAAGCTCTTAAAGTCTTCATAGGGTAAGCCTGCAATCAAATCCAAGTGCATGTGACTGTTATGGGCTTGTTGCAGCGCTGTTACATTTTTCTTCAATTTATCCAGATTCATAGCTCTGCTGACCTCGTTCAAGGCTGTTTGGTTTGTGGATTGCACGCCAATTTCAAACTGGAACATATCCTTGGGAGCCTTTGACAATAAGGCAATCATTTCTTCGTCCATCAGATCAGCTCCTATTTCAAAGTGAAAATTGGTTTTACTCTCTAATGACATGATATATTTGATTATTTCAAGGCTATGCTGTTTGTTGCAGTTGAAGGTTCTGTCCACCAGCTTTACCTGTTTAACCCCTTTGTCAACAAAAAGCTTGATCTCCTGCTTAATTCTTTCCATAGAGAAGTATCTGACTCCATGCAAAGTAGAGGACAAGCAATACTGACAGTTGAAGGGGCAGCCCCTGCTGGTCTCGTAATATATGATTTTATTGTTCAATAGCTCTAGGTCTTCATAAGGGAAGGGAATCATGTCTAAGTTCTGAAGCAAGGGACGGTCAGAGCTGGAACAAATACTTCCATGAACTCTGTAGGTTATGCCTTGAACTGAAGCCGGATTCTGCACTTCACTATTGAGCACTTGTAATAGCTCTGTCAGTGTTTCTTCGCCTTCGCCACGGATAATAAAATCAATAAAAGATTGCGCCGATAGAAGCTCTTCAGCATCAAAGGAAACCTCAGGACCTCCCAGTATAATGATTGCCTGAGGGCTTAGCTTTTTTAAACTGCTGCAAAGCTTTAGCACGATATCGATATTCCATATATAACATGAAAAAGCATATATTTGTGTTTGCACATTATAAATTTCCCTTAAGATATGATCTAAGTGATCATTGATGCTGAATTCTTTTAGCTCAATGCTTTGATATTGATTTTTACAGTATGCCTTCAAGTATCTGACTGCGAGATTTGTATGTATATATTTTGCGTTTACCCCTATGAGCAAGCAGTTTTTTTCCATCATAGACCTCCATGAATTTTCACTTATCATCATTTCATTATACCAACATTTTTTTCATTCACCAACCTTTTCATTATACCCAATTAATTAAGGATATAGTTTAGATATATAGTATTTATTGTCAGACATTTGGTAAAATAATGATGTGTATCATTAGCAGATTCCGGAGGATATATGGACAAACGTGAAATATCTCAAATGTTTGAAGAAATAGCTCTAATGCTGGATTTAAAGGGAGAAAACCCATTTAAATCCAGAGCTTATATCAATGCTGCCAGAACCATAGAGCTGCTGGAGGGGGATATAAGAGATTTTGTGCTGGAAGACAGGCTGGAGGAAATCAAAGGCATAGGCAAGGCAATAGGAGAAAAGCTGATTGAAATCGTTCATACTGGCAAATTAGAGTATTATAATGAGTTAAAAGCATCCATTCCTGTAGGATTGTTTGATATGCTTAAAATTCCCGGCGTGGGACCCAAGAAGGTCAAAGCAATATATGAAAAACTAGATGTAAAATCAATAGGCGAGCTGGAGTATGCATGCTTAGAGAACCGGCTGCTTGATTTAGAAGGTTTTGGCAAAAAGACGCAAGCTAATATTCTTAAGGGAATAGTAGATATAAAAAAGTTTCAGGGACAGTTTCTTTTTGGAGAGGTTTTATATCTGGCGGAGGAAGTCAAAAAAGTGGTGCAGCAGAGCGGTTTGACCGACAGATGTGAGATTACGGGAAGTATCAGGCGTAGAAAAGAAGTGGTTAAGGATATTGATATGATAGCAACCAGCGACAACCCATTAAAGTTAATGGATTACTTTACAACGCTGCCTTATGTGGAAGAAGTAGTTGCTAAGGGTGACACAAAATCTACTGTCAGACTGAAAAATGGTATCAATATGGATTTGAGAGTTGTTGCAGATCGAGAATATCCATATGTTCTCAATCATTTTACAGGTAGTAAGGAGCATAATACAGCTATAAGACATCGCGCAAAGGCAATGGGTATTAAGGTAAATGAATATGGATTGTTTAAAGGTGAAGACCTCATTTTATGTGATAATGAAGCAGATATATATGCTGTATTAGACTTAGATTATATTCCACCAGAGATGAGAGAAAATAATGGGGAGGTAGAAGCAGCTGAAAAGCATCAGCTGCCAAAATTAATTGAACTGCATGACATTAGAGGAACCTTTCATATGCATACGATATACAGTGATGGAGAAAACTCTATAGAAGAAATGGTGCAAGGGGCAAAAGCAATAGGGTTGAGTTATATCGGCATTACGGATCACAGTAGATCTGCTTTTTATGCCAGAGGCTTGAATCGAGATGAAATCATGAGACAGTTGGAGGAAATAGACAGATTGAATGAAAAATACAAGGATTTTAGAATTTTTAAAGGGATTGAGTCAGACATTCTTCCTGATGGGGAATTAGACTATGAGGATGAAGTGCTGGAGCAGTTTGATTTTGTAATCGCTTCCGTTCATTCAAGCTTTCATTTGGATATGGATAAAATGACAAACAGATTAATAAATGCAATCAAAAATAAATATACTACAATGTTAGGCCACCCCACTGGCAGAATATTATTAGCCAGAAAGGAATATAAGTTGGATATGGTTGCAGTAATAGATGCTGCAAAAGAGTATAATAAGTTAATAGAAATAAATGCGGATCCACATAGACTGGATTTGGATTGGAGATATTTGAAGTATGCGAAGGAAAAGAACGTAAAGCTGGCCATCAATCCTGATGCTCATGGAGTACGGGGCTTGCAGAATATTGTATATGGAGTAGATATTGCCAGAAAAGGGTGGCTGGAGCCAAAAGATGTAATAAATACAAAGCCATTGCAAGAATTAATGAAATATTTTAAAATATTAAAAAGGTTCTGATAGACAAGAACTTAACAAGGGCTATTCCACGAAATGTGATATAAATCACAGATAATTATGTTAAGTGCGTTTAATATTTTCATATACCTTTTGATAGGAGAACAATATGAGAGACATCGGAGAGTTAAAGAAAAAGGTTAAAAAGGTTTCAAAGTTACTATTTGAGACTTATCCCGAAGCAACTTGCTCCTTGGACTACCAAGAACCGTTTCAGCTTTTGATTGCTACCATTTTAGCGGCACAATGCACAGATGAGAGAGTCAATATAGTTACAAAGGATTTATTCAAAAAGTATGAAACTGTCTATGATTTTGCCAATGCCAATCCTGAAGAACTGGAGCAGGATATAAAATCAACGGGCTTTTACAGAAACAAAGCAAAAAACATCATTGCTTGCTGCCAAAAGCTAATAAAAGAGCATGGAGGCAAGGTTCCGGGCAACATGGATGATTTGGTGGCACTGCCGGGAGTTGGACGTAAAACTGCCAATGTTATCCTGAGCAATATCTATGGTATACCGGGAGTCATTGTAGATACACACTGTAAAAGGCTGTCCAACAGAATCGGATTAACTGAAAACGAGGATCCGGTAAAAATTGAAAACGATCTGATGGAGATCATCCCTCAGAAGGATTGGGCAAAGTTCAGCAATAATTTAGTTTATCATGGAAGAGCTATTTGCGACGCAAGAAAACCAAAATGTGAAATATGCCCTATATCAAAACATTGTGTTTTTTTTAACAATAATGTAAAATAGCATTAGCATCAAAAGTTTGATATTTTTTTAATTTACTGAATTGATGAATTAATCTAATTAAGAAAGGGGTTTTAAGGAGGATTTTTAGGGTTTTTGCCGAAACTTATAATTTTGTATCTCTAAATAGAATATTTTTTGCTGCTACTATTACAGATGCTATTGCAGTAGATTTGCTCTGTAAGAGACATTTTGGCTACTATTTAGAAAGAGGTGGTGAGATATTTGTCAATGGAAGTTATAAAAGAGATCAAAAGCATCGAAGGCATTGCTGAAGATAAGATAAAAGCAGCATATCAGCAGGCGAAAGACATCATTTTGCAAGCGGAAGGAGAAGCTGAAGAAGTAATAAAAAATGCAGTAAACGAAGAAATTGCAAAAGGCAATAAGCTGGTGGAAGATGCTGAGAAAGATGCGAACACACAGTTAGAAGTGAAAAGGCAGCTGAATCAAAAGCTATGTGAAGAAATTAGAGAAAAAGCAAACGCTAAACTTGAAGAAGCTGTCAAAATGGTCATGGAGAGGATTGTGAGCATTAATGGCAATAGTTAAAATGAAAAAGGTTAGCATAATTGCTCTCCAGTCTGAAAAAGAGCAGCTTGTTAAAAGGCTTCAAAAATTCGGGGGACTACATGTTATCGACCTAGAGGAATGGATAACTGAAGATCAGAACAAGGATTTATTGATCGATAGTGAAACCGATAAAGTGAATCAACTGGAAGCAGAGCTTTCCCAAGTGAAGTTTTCTTATGACTTTATAAGTAAATACGATAAAACAAAAAAGAAAATGTTTGCACAAAAAATTCAGGTATCAGAAAAAGACTATTATGAAAATTTGAATGAAAAACAAAAAACAAATGATATTTATGAACAATGTAGAGCTATTGATACCAAATTTGCTGAGCTAAAGAATGCTGAAACAAAAATCAACAATCTTATCCAGCAGCTAGAACCTTGGAAAAGTCTGAATACAAAGCTTGACAGCATAAAAAATACGCGTAATGTAAATATAATGCTAGGATTTATACTTACAAAGTATGTTGAGGAATTCAAAGATGCGATATACAACTCAGGTGCTGAAGTAAATATTGAAGAAATCAGCACGGATAAGGAAAACACTTACATTCTTTTGATGAATCATAATAGCGCAGAAGATAAGGTTTCCACGGTACAGAAGCAATTTAGCTGGACAAAGGTTGCATTTAATGATTTAACCGGTACTGCAGAAGAAAATATCGCAAGACTAAGGAATGAGAGCAGCAGTATAAATGTAGAAAAGGAAGAATTGACAAAAAAGGCTGAAAAGCTTGTACAGTATAAGGAGTTTCTAGAAATTCTACATGATGTTCTGGCGAATGAAAGAGATAAGAATGCAGTTGTAACGAATTTCGCCAAGACAGAAAAGAGCTTTATCATTCATGGATGGGTCCCGGAAAAACAGGCTTCGGCATTAACGGCAGCACTACAGGAAATTACTGATAGATTCTGGATTCAGTATGAAGACCCAAATGAAGATGAAGAATTCCCTGTGCTGCTTGATAATCCAGTCGTTGTAAAACCACTAGAAATGATTACCGAGCAATATAGTTTACCGAATTCTAGAGCAATTGATCCAAACTTAATAATGACACCATTCTTTGTTATGTTCTTTGGAATGATGGTAAGTGACGCCGGATATGGTATCGTGTTGGCGATAAGCACAGCTATTGCTTTGATCGTACTTAAACCACAAGGCGGCATGGGTAAAATGCTTGGGTTGCTATGCCTTGGAGGTATTTCAACATTCATATGGGGCGCCATGTTTGGCGGATGGTTTGGCGTTAATTTAAGACCTTTATGGTTTAATCCACTTGATAATCCTTTAAAAATGCTTATATTCTGTTTAATTCTTGGAGTAATACAGCTTTATGTTGGAATAGGTCTTCAGGCATATAAGAATATCAGAGCAGGTAAATATCTGGATGCTATATTTGATCAAGGATTATGGTACTTGTTCCTATCAGGGCTAATGATGATGGCGCTTCCACAGGTTGCAGTCATCGGAAAGTACATGGCAATTGGGGGAGCAATAGGGTTAATTGCAACTCAAGGCAGATCAGAGAAAGGCATCATTAAAAAGCTTATTAATGGTGTTCTAAGCTTATACAATGTTACAGGATTTCTAGGTGACGTGTTATCATATTCAAGATTATTCGCACTTGGATTGGCAACAGGAGTAATAGGTACTGTTGTTAATGCGATGTCATCCATGCTTGGAGGCAGTTTCTTTGGAAATATATTGATGGTATTCTTTATGATATTTGGTCATACCTTCAATATTGCCATAAACGTGCTGGGAGCTTACGTACACTCAAGCCGTTTACAGTACGTTGAGTTTTTCGGCAAGTTCTTTGAGGGAGATGGCAAGCCCTTTGTACCTTTTAGAACATTATCAAAATACACCAAATAAAAATTAATACTAAAATAATAAAACAATTTTGAGGAGGAATTTTTCAATGAATATAGTTGACTTAATGAATTCTAATGGCTTATACCTAGCGTTTTTAGGTTCAGCAATTGCTGCTGGTTTAGCAGGTATCGGTTCTGCAATCGGTGTTGGTATAGTTGGTCAGGCTGCTGCAGGTGTTGTAACAGAAGACCCATCCAAATTCGGTAGAACATTATTGCTACAAGCGCTGCCAGGAACACAAGGTATTTATGGTCTTCTAATTGCTTTCTTGATTTGGACTAAAATTGGTGTGTTCGGAGAAGCGGTTGAGATTACAATGCAACAAGGTTTAATGTTTTTAATGGTTGGTATACCAATAGGTCTTGTAGGATTTATTTCAGCGATATACCAAGGTAAAGCAGCAGCAGCAGGATGCAGTATTATTGCAAAAAGACCAGAAGAGCTTGCAAAAGGTATGGTTTATGCAGCTATGGTTGAAACATATGCAGTTCTAGCGCTACTTGCTTCATTCCTAATGCTAAACGGAATTAGGTTATAAGGGAGTGTCTTTGATGGCTGGAGTAGAAAAAATAAAAGAAAAAATATTGCAGGATTCTGAAAGTACAGTAAGCAATATATTGGAAGACGCTAAGAAGCAAGCTGAGGTTATAATCAGTAAGGCGCAGCTTCAAGCAAATGAAAAAGCCGAGACAATCAAGAAAAAAGCATTGAATGATTCTATGGAAAAAGTAAGAATTGCTAATTCCATGGCTGAGCTGGAAATGAGAAAAAGCAAGCTTTTGACAAAGCAAAATATCATTGATGAAGTTTTCAGCAATGCCTTAGAAAGATTAACTGCTTTAGATGGTGCTGAATATGAGAAGGTACTATTCGGAATGCTTTTAAATGCGATTGAAACAGGCAATGAGGAAGTTGTATTTTCAAGCAATAGAAAAAATAACATGTCAGAAGGTTTTATCGACAGTGTAAATCAATCTTTAATAAGTGCTGGCAAGCAAGGAAACGTAAGGTTATCCGATAAGACAGCTAATATTGCCGGAGGTTTTATACTTATAAATCAAGGAGTGGAAATAAACAACTCTTTTGAGGCACTAATTAGATTGTATAGAGATGAGATTGAACCAAAGGTAGCTCAAATGCTCTTTTAGGGGAGGTAATTCCTTAAGGAAGGAGGATAGACCTTAATGTTTGATGATAAATACTTATATGCGGTTACAAGGATAAGGGCTTTAGAAACAAAGCTTTTGGATAAGAGTAAAATTGAGAGAATGGTTGATACAAAAAATGCTGAAGAGGTTGTTCGAGTTCTTGCTGAAACCGAGTATGCAAGTTTGGTTTCAGAAATGAGCAGTGCCTTAGATTATGAAACTCTGTTGTTAAAAGAGCTTGAGAGGACTTATGCATTTCTTCGAGAAATAGCACCTTCGAAGGGAATAGCTCAATTATTTTTAATAAAGTACGATATTCATAATTTAAAGGTACTTTTAAAAAGCAATATGCTAGGCGAGGAAAACGATGAGCTTCTGATCAACATAGGTTCAATTCCTGTAAACAGGCTAAAGGAAATGGTAAAGGAAAAGAACTTTAATGATTTTGATCCGATTATAGGGGAAGCCTTAAAGAGTGTACTTGATAATGTATCAGTAACACCAGATCCTCAATTAATAGATCTTGTATTGGACAAAAGCCAGTATGAAATTATGTATAATTTGGCCAAGCAAAGCAAGAGCAGCTTTATGATGGATTTTATATCAGCACAGATTGATATGGTCAACATCAGAAGTTTTCTAAGAATAAGAATCATGGGCTTTGGAAGAGATTACTTAACTAAGGTGATTTTTCCGAATGGTAAGCTAGGGTTAGATTTCTATAGCAAATATTTTGATGAGCCATTAGAGTCGATTGCAGAAAAGCTATGGGCAACGGACTACTATAAGGTCATTCAGGAGGGCTTAGAAAGCTTTGCAAAAACCAAATCCTTTACCAAATTGGAAAGATTAATTGATGATTATATACTGGAGTTTGCAAAAAAAGGCAAATATGTTGCATTTGGTATCGAACCAATAATAGGATATCTGATGGCGAAGGAAAATGAAGCAAAGCTTATCAGGATAATCATGGTAGGAAAAATTAACGACATACCCAATGAGATTATAAGAGAAAGGCTACGTGATGTTTATGTATAAGATTGGCGTTGTGGGAGATAAGGATTCTATACTTGGCTTCAAGGCATTAGGAATTTCAGTGTTCCCAACCACAGACGCAAGGGAAGCTTCCAGAACGATTCATGCAATGGCCAAAGAAAACTATGCAGTAATATTTCTTACTGAGCAGTTGGCCAAGGATATGGATGAAACAATAGAAGCTTTTAAGGATTCGGTGACACCGGCAATAATCCTGATACCAAACAATCAAGGTACCTTGGGCTTGGGTATGAAGGGCGTAAGAGATTCAGTTGAAAAAGCTATCGGTGCAGATATATTATTCGGGAAAGAAGGTAGATAACATATGGCAGGTAGAATAATAAAGGTTTCTGGACCACTTGTAATAGCCGAAGGTATGCCAGAGGCACAAATGTACGAAGTTGTGCGTGTTAGTGATAGGAAGCTTATCGGAGAAATTATTGAGATTAGAGGGGACCAAGCATCTATTCAGGTGTATGAAGAAACCTCCGGTCTTGGACCTGGCGAGCCTGTTTATACAACTGGTGAGTCTTTAAGCGTTGAGTTGGCTCCTGGACTTATTGAGTCAATATTTGACGGAATTCAAAGACCACTAGACGTTATTAGAAGTGCGGCAGGAGATCATATTACAAGAGGTATAGACGTAGAAAAACTTAATAAAACCAGAAAATGGAATTTTGTGCCAAAGGTTGCAAAGGGAGACAAGGTTTCATTTGGTGATATTATAGGTATTGTAAAAGAAACTTCCATTGTAGAGCATAAAATAATGGTGCCTTATGGAGTAGAAGGAACAATAGAAGAAATCCTATCAGGTGATTTTACCATTGTTGAAACTGTAGCTAAGATAAACACAGGCAGTGGCATTAAAGAAGTACAAATGCTTCAAAAATGGCCTGTTCGACGCGGAAGACCTTATAAGCAAAAGCTATCTCCAACAAAACCAATGATAACAGGTCAAAGAGTTATAGATACATTCTTCCCTGTTGCAAAGGGTGGAACAGCTTGTATCCCTGGTCCTTTCGGAAGTGGTAAGACGGTAGTTCAGCACCAGCTGGCAAAATGGGCAGATGCTGAAATCGTTGTTTATGTAGGCTGTGGAGAACGTGGTAATGAAATGACAGACGTTCTGATGGAATTCCCAGAGCTTAAGGACCCAAAAACCGGAGAACCTCTGATGAAGAGAACCGTTCTTATTGCAAATACATCTGACATGCCTGTTGCGGCTCGTGAAGCATCCATATATACAGGTATAACAATAGCTGAATACTTCAGAGATATGGGCTATTCAGTAGCACTAATGGCGGATTCTACATCCAGATGGGCAGAGGCACTTAGAGAAATGTCCGGACGTTTGGAGGAAATGCCTGGTGAAGAAGGTTATCCTGCATACCTTGGTTCAAAAGCTGCAGAGTTCTATGAAAGAGCCGGGATTGTAGTTTGTTCAGGTGCAGATAATAGACAAGGTGCTATCACAGCAGTTGGTGCAGTTTCACCTCCTGGTGGAGACTTATCAGAGCCTGTAACTCAAGCGACACTTAGAATAGTAAAAGTATTCTGGGGCTTGGATGCTGCACTGGCATACAGAAGACACTTCCCTGCAATAAACTGGCTGCAAAGCTATTCATTATACCTTGAGCAATTTAATAATTGGTTTGCAAAGGAAGTTTCTAATGAATGGGAAAGCTCTAGAATAGAAGCTATGAGGCTATTGCAAGAAGAAGCAGAGCTTCAGGAAATCGTTAGACTTGTTGGTGTTGATGCGTTGTCCCTAAAGGATAAGTTTACGCTGGAGACAACAAAGTCTATTAGAGAAGACTATCTGCATCAAAATGCTTTCCATGATATAGATACTTATGCATCTATTCAAAAGCAATTTAAAATGCTTAAGCTAATACTTATGTTCCACCATGAAGGACAAAAGGCATTAAGCGAAGGCGCATTCTTTAAGGATTTAACAAATCTTCCTGTTAGAGAAAGAATTGCTAAGGC
>JAQSYD010000072.1 GCA_029256325.1 Clostridia bacterium | reverse complement strand
TGAGAATTCAAAACTCAAGGACAAAACAATATTAAATGATACACCATCGGGAACGGTTGATATGATCACAGTTGAGCTGGCAGGACAGGAATTCATGCTACTGTCAGCTGGTCCATATTTTAAATTCACACCAGCGGTATCCTTCTTAATAGCTTGTAGTACTGTGGATGAGGTTGAAACACTCTGGGAAAAACTTATGCGAGATGGTCAAGCACTTATGCCTTTAGACGCCTATCCGTTTAGTGAAAAATATGGATGGGTAATTGATAAATATGGTCTTTCTTGGCAAGTAATGCACATGGGTAATTTTGAAATGAAGCAAAAGATTACACCAACCCTTATGTTTGTTGGAGATCAATGCGGAAATGCAGAAGAAGCTATCCGGTTCTATACTTCTACATTCAATGATTCAAAGATCGGTGATTTACTTAGATATGGTGAAGATGCAGCACCGAACAAGCCCGGTACGATACAGCACATGGCGTTTACATTAGTAAATCAAAGCTTTGCAGCAATGGACAGCGCCTATGATCACGACTTTACATTTAATGAGGCCATATCTTTTATTGTAAACTGCGATACACAAGAAGAAATTGACTATTATTGGAATAGACTATCAGCAGTTCACGAAGCAGAACAATGCGGCTGGCTGAAGGACAAATACGGATTATCCTGGCAGATTACACCTACAATCATGAACGCTATGATGCAAAACAAGGATCCAATAAGATTGGCTCAAGTGACAGAAGCTTTTCTTAAAATGAAAAAGTTTGATATAGCTGAATTGATGAAAGCTTATGAAAAAGACGATAGTTTTGCTTGAAGGTATAACAAAGGATATAATGATGACAATATATGAGATGGAATTTACCAAATTAGGAAAAGGATGTGTAAAATATGAAAGAAATGCTATTTTATCGTTGTGAAAAGTGCGGCAATATGGTCGCTTTAGTTAAGGCAGGCGGTGGTGAGCTAACCTGCTGCGGTCAAGCAATGACGAAGCTCCAAGCAAACACCACAGATGCTTCACAAGAGAAGCATGTTCCTGCAGTTGTGTATGAAAATGGGAAAATTAAGGTAGCTATAGGCTCTATTCCACACCCAATGTTAGTTGAACACCATATTGAGTGGATTGCATTAGTTGCTGGAAATAAATTTGAAATGGTATATTTAAAGCCTGGAATGGAAGCAAAAGCTGATTTTATGTGTCCTATGGGTGAAGTAGAAGATATTTATGTAGGAAAAGAAGATGAGATCGTTCCAAATTGTGAAGGGAATCCTTGTAACTTCGTGAGCAAAGATAAATCATTGACAGAGGTTACTGTTTATGAATACTGTAACTTACATGGACTATGGCAAGCGAAGTTTAGTCTGTAGAAGATCATGAAATCAGTACAACTAAATAAATAATATGTAAGTTATAAATTTAAACAGGTTAGAGTTATTATCTAAAAGCTGTCCTCACATACATAATAATTTAATATCATATACGTAGAAAACGCTGTAATTATATAATTATGGCGTTTTGTCGTTTTATGGCTAATAATTAGGCATAAAAAAATCATTCATTTTACAAGAATATATTGACAATTGGCTTTAAAAGAATTACACTAAAAATAACACATATGAACATAAACGAAAGGAAAATAACAATGTTTAGTGAAGAACGATTATCTCAACTTCATAAAACGATAGTAGCAAACAAGTCTGTTACTATTGATGAGCTGTCCCAAAGCTTTGAAGTCACACCAATGACTATCAGACGTGATCTGGATAAGCTTTGCAAGATTTATCCGAATATAAAAAGATGTCATGGTGGCGCTATAATAGTAACAGAAGTGAACATAGAAGAAAATTTCGAAAGTAAAAGAACACATAATGCAGAAGAAAAGCAAAAAATTGCACAGAGAGCCTTTCGGGAGATTTCTGATAATGACACAATATACTTAGACGCTGGTACTACTGTTTTGGAACTTGCGAAATTGATTGCAGCCTCCGATTTAAAACTAACGATAGTGACAAATGATATTGAAATTGCAAGACTGCTGATGAACACGCCCTCTGATATTATTCTTACAGGGGGGATGATTCAAAAGTCGACAGGATGTGTACTAGGAAGTTTGGCAGAAGAAATGATCAGCAAAATAAAGCTGAAAATTGCTTTTATGGGTGCAACAGCAATTAATGAAAACTATGAAGTCCTTACGCCATCCTTTGAAAAGCGTTCAATGAAACCAAAAATCATTGATAATGCACTAAGAAGCTATTTGCTTGTAGATAAAGACAAATTCAACAAGTATTCAACATACGTGATATATTCCTTGAAGGATTTTACAGGAATTATTACAAACAAAGATTTTACTAGCTCTGAAAAAGCAATTTTGATGCGACAAGATGTAAATATAATAGAAGAGATATAAATAGGTTATAGAAAAATGCTAGGTTTTGTTATGTTTATAATAAGTACCAACTGCAGAGGTGCTTATGATAATAGATAAAATATCATTTAAGGGGGAACAGTTTATGATCACAGGGCCTTTTCTCTTGGTGGCATTTGCTATTTCAATTGCAGCTTTACTAATTGCCATTATCAAACTAAAAATTAATCCATTTCTAGCATTGCTCAGTACTTCAATTTTAACCGGTTTTCTAGTTAAGATGCCTATGGGCGATATCGCGGGTACAATCTCAAAGGGCTTCGGCAATACACTTGGCGGAGTCGGTATCGTTATCGGACTTGGTATTATTTTTGGTAATGTTCTTTCTGAGTCAAGAGCAATCAATGCTATTGCAGCTGGCTTGCTCAAAAAAGTAGGTCCAAACAATTCACCACTGGCTATTAATATTTCAGGGTGGCTGATTTCAATACCTGTATTTCAAGATGCCGCATTTGTTATTTTTATGCCGCTTGTAAGACAAATCCAAAAGGCTACTAAGAAGCCTTTAGTTGCACTTGTATGTGCATTGGGAGTAGGAACCATCGCTTCCCATGCTCTTGTTATTCCAACCCCTGGACCTGTTGCTGTTGCTGGCAACATGGGTATCAACATTGGAGCATTCTTATTTTATTCAATTATAGTTTCATTGCCTGCTGCTTTAGTAGGCGGCGTAATTTATGCTAAGTTCCTTGAAAAAAGAGCTGATAAAAATGCATATACAGATTTCAACGAAGTAGCTGCGGCTGCAGAAGAAAATTTAGAAATGCCTTCTATGGGTCTTTCTCTTGCAGCATTGCTCTTCCCATTGCTATTAATTCTAGTGGGAAGTATAGCGGCATTATTGCTGCCTAATGAGTCTGCGTTAAAACCAATCTTCTCCTTCTTTGGAGATAAAAACATTGCTTTGTTGATTGGGGTTATTACAAGCTTTGTTGTACTAAAAAAATATTTTGTTAAGTCTGCCAATGATATTATCATTGAGGCATGTAGCTCAGCTGGGCTTATCTTCCTCGTAACTGGAGCAGGCGGAAGCTTTGGAAATATAATCAATACCAGCGGTATTGGTAAGTACCTGGTTGATACGATGCAAGGATGGAGCATTTCTATTCTGGTACTAGGATTCTTGTTGAGCCAATTACTGCGTGCAGCACAAGGTTCAACAACAGTTGCTCTTGTTACAACTTCTTCCATTCTCGGTCCTCTGGTTGCCGGTACAACAGCGTCACCAGTGCTTGTTGCTCTTGCTATATGCGCTGGCGGTATTGGCTGCTCACTACCTAATGACTCTGGCTTCTGGGTATTGTCACGCTACAGTGGACTTTCAGTTCAGGATACAATAAAAGCTTGGACAGTAGGGGGTACGGTAGTAGGTATAACTGCATTTGCAATAGTTATGCTGCTCAGTGCAATGCCATTCCTTCCGGGACTTTAAATAAGATGAATGGCAAGGGTATTGTGCCCTTGCCATTTATAAACTAAATACTGTTAATATTTTGGAGGTAATATGATTTACAGACATAGTACAGAAATGCTTGAACAGCATATGGAAAATATGCGAGGTGGAAAAGGAACTGTTACTGTAAAGCATATACTCAAGCTGGAGGAAATGCTGGGAAAAGGCAGACTTTTTGCTGAGAATACAGTTCCTGTTGGCGCTTCTATTGGTCTTCACCTGCATGAAGGAGATATAGAAGCCTATTATTTCCTACAGGGAAGCGGAATTTATCACAACAATGATGAAAAGTTTGAGGTAAGGGCAGGAGATCTGACTGTGGTGGATGACCATAATTATCATAGTATTGAAAATACGGGAGATGCACCCTTGGTTTTTATTGCATTAATCTTATTTACAGGTGGTAAAAAATGAAAAAGATATATATTATTCACACTAGCTTAGTTTCACATACAGAGCTTATGGGATTATTTGCAGAAATTATCCCAGAGGCAAAGGTATTTAATATTGTAGATGATAGCCTCTTGCATGATGTAATGCAAAATGGTGGTATCAATGAGAATATCATCAGTAGAATGTGCAAGTATTTTGAAGCGGCTGCGAATAATGGAGCTGATTTGATTTTCAATCAATGCTCTTCTGTAGGAGAAGCTTCAGATATTGCTGCAAAGCTGGTTCATGTGCCGGTAGTAAAGGTTGATGAAGCTATGGCGGAGAAGGCTGTTGAGCTTGGTAGGAAAATTGCTGTTGTAGCAACTGTAAAAAGCACAATGAAGCCTAGCTGTAATCTGGTTCGCACTAAGGCAGAGAAAGCGGGCAAGGCAGTTGAGGTAGTAGAATATTTAGTAGATGGTGCGCTGGATGTACTTATGAAGGAGAAAAATAGAGAAAAGCACAATGCGCTCGTCCTGGAAATGGTTAAAAAAGCAGAAGCAGAATGTGATGTAATTGTGCTGGCACAAGGCAGTATGACTGTTTTATTGCCTGAATTAAAGGATATAAAAAAGCCTGTACTAACCAGTCCGCGTATGGGTGTGGAAAAGGCAAGGACGATGCTATTTGGAGGTTTGAACTTGAATGAATAAGATAGGATTTATTGGTTTAGGAATTATGGGCAGACCAATGGCCAAAAATATGATAGCAAAAGGAAGCCAGCTTTTAGTCTTTGATGTTGACCAACATGCAGTAAGTGAAGCTGTGAAATATGGAGCAATAGCTGCAACCCTTCAGGAGATTGGAGAAGCTTGTGATGTTATTTTCACGATACTGCCTAATGGAAGCATTGTAAAAGATATACTTTTCAAGCAAGACGGTGTTGCGAGCACTATCAAATCAGGTGCTATCGTTGTTGATATGAGTTCAGTAACTCCTGTTGAATCAAAGTTCTGCAGTGAAATGCTTGAACAAAAAGGCGTTCATTTTTTAGATGCACCTGTCAGTGGAGGAGAACCCAAAGCCATTGATGGAACGCTTTCTTTTATGGTTGGCGGAAAAGAAAGTATATTTGAGCAGGTAAAACCTTTGTTAATGCAAATGGGAGCTTGTGCAGTTCTAGTGGGTGATGTGGGAAGTGGTTGCATTACCAAGCTTGCAAATCAGATTATAGTAAATATGAATATTGCGGCTCTTGGAGAGGCAATGGTATTTGCCACAAAAGCCGGCGTGGATCCTGAAAAGGTTTTTATGGCAATTCGGGGTGGGCTTGCAGGAAGTGCGGTAATGGATGCAAAAGCTCCTATGATGATAAACCGCGATTTCAAGCCCGGCGGTAAGATTTCAATTAATCACAAGGATATTAAGAATGTACTTGCTACAGCCCATGAAATGGATATTCCCGTTCCCCTGTCTGCTCAATTATTTGAAATCATGCAGGGCTTAAAGTTGAGAGGCTTGATGGAGGAGGATCACAGCAGTTTAGTGAAGCACTTTGAACTTCTTGCAGATGTGGAAGTGAAGAAAGGTGGGTTATAAATGGAGAAGCTTGCCCTTGATGTACTTAAAAATTATAAGGAAATGGATGTTAAAAAGATAGATAGAGATTTAGAGCAGGCTCTTGCGGGCTTGAATAGAAAAATAGTAGTTCTAGACGATGATCCAACTGGAGTACAGACAGTCCATGATGTTTCGGTATATACAAGCTGGGATATGGAGGCAATTACATCAGGGTTTAATGAAGATAACAGCATCTTCTTTATTCTGACAAATTCTCGTGGATTTACAAAGGAAGAGACTGTAAAAGTACACGCAGAGATTGCGCGCACATTGACAGAGGTCTCAAAGAACACCGGCAAGGATTATATTCTTATAAGCAGAAGCGACTCTACAATGCGAGGATATTATCCTGTTGAAACTGCTACGCTTAAAGGCGGAATAGAAAGATATTCGGGAAAACGTTTTGACGGAGAGATTATTTTTCCTTTCTTCAAAGAAGGCGGAAGATTTACGATAGGGAATGTACACTATGTTAAAGAAGGAGATTTTCTCACGCCTGCAGGTCAAACAGAGTTTGCAAAAGATAAGAGTTTTGGATACAAAAGCTCCCACATAGGGGAGTATGTAGAAGAAAAAACAGCAGGACAGTTTATGAAGGAAGACTGTACCTATATATCCCTTGAAGACATCAGAAATGAGAATATCCAACAGATTACAGCACAGCTGATGGCGGTAAGAAATTTCAACAAGGTGATTGTCAACGCTATTGATTATGTTGATGTTAAGGTTTTTGCCCTTGCCTATATAAATGCAGTTAAGAAAAACAAGGAATTTATCTTTAGAAGTGCTGCAGCGGTAACAAAGGTTTTGGGAGGGGTTTGTGATATTCCATTGCTTTCAAAGGAAAAGCTTATAGAAAAAGACAACAAAAACGGTGGAGTTATTTTAATAGGCTCACATGTAAATAAGACAACTCAACAGTTTGAAGCACTTAAGGGATGCAAGAAACCCTTAGAGTTTATTGAATTTAATCAACACTTAGTCTTAGAGGAGAATGGCTTACAGAATGAAGTCATACGCGTAATCGCAGAAGCTGAAAGGCACATTAAAAGTGGAAGAAATGTCGTTGTATTTACACGTCGAGAACGTTTTGACCTTGAAACTGAGAATAGAGATAAACAGTTGATGGTTTCTGTTCAAATTTCAGATGCCGTTACAAGTGTTATTGGAAAACTGAGTATACGTCCAAATTTCATAATTGCCAAGGGTGGAATTACATCCAGTGATGTTGGTACAAAAGCGCTTAAAGTAAAGAAGGCACTGGTCATGGGTCAAATAAAACCAGGTATACCGGTATGGATGACGGGGATGGAAAGTAAGTTCCCTCAAATGCCTTATATAATTTTCCCGGGCAATGTTGGAGAAATTGATACATTAAAGGAAATAGTAGATTTGCTATCGTAGGTGAATAAATGATTATTAATTTAAACGAAGCTTTTTTAAAACAACAAAATTTGGTTGCATTTAATTTTTTTAACGTTGAAACCTTAGCAGCCATTTTAGATGCGGCAAAGGTTGAAAATAAAGTTATAATTCTATCCTTTGGAGAGAGTTATATTTCTCATACGCCTTTACAGGTGGCGGCGGTTATGGCAAAAGAATATTCGAAGCTCTATGATATCCCCTTTGTTTTGCACCTCGATCATGCAACAAAGGTTGATACAATAAAACAAGCGATCGACCTTGGCTTTACATCTGTTATGTATGATGGGTCAAGGCTTCCCTTGGTGGA
The DNA here is from genome assembly GCA_029256325.1 of Clostridia bacterium. Classification (GTDB taxonomy): domain Bacteria; phylum Bacillota; class Clostridia; order Lutisporales; family Lutisporaceae; genus GWB2-37-7. The sequence continues at coordinate 7,526 of JAQSYD010000072.1, read as the reverse complement.
GAATATCAAGAATACAGCTGAAGTTGTAAAGCTGGCGAAGGAAAGAAATGTAACCGTAGAAGGCGAACTTGGGTACTTAAATAAAGAGGACGGAAGCGATCAAGTAGAAGTTGTATGTACAACTGTTGAGGATAGCGTTCAATATGTAAATCAGACGAAGGTAGATGCTTTGGCAATAGCTGTAGGAAATGCTCATGGGCTATATAAAAGGGAGCCGCAAATACAAATTTCTAGGATAAGCGAAATTTCGGCTGCTGTGAATTTGCCTTTAGTGCTCCATGGCAGTTCGGGTATACCCCTATCTATACTGGCAGATGCATATAAACATGGCATAAGGAAAATCAACGTAAACACTGAGCTGGCTATAACTGGCTGTCGTGGGATACACAAGTATATATTAGAGCATGGAGCAGACTCAAGGTTGGAAAATGCATTATCAGAAGCTAAAGCAAATATTCAAGCTTCTACTAGGCAATTTTTAAAAATTTAATGACATACGAAATAAAACTGTCAGCCGCTGTATTGAATGTGCTGACAGTTTTGTTATTCCATAAAAACGTAAAGGGGTGTGCTCTTTCTAGTATATTAGAATAGAATTGCGGCAGTAAAGATGATGATTTTGAGCATTATTCTGTTCCGGCTTTTAAAGCTTCACTCATTGGTATCTTATTTATTTTCCGCTTGCTTAAAAATTTCGCCGATTCATAGGTAAACATTACTACAACAAATCCAAATACGATGTACCAGATATTTAAATGCACAGGTATCATCATTTGCATGCTGTCTGTCAAGCTTTGCATCAAGGCAGATACTGAGGTTACTAGAATTGGCACTCCTAATATATAGCCAAGGATCACAACATAAGTATTACTATCAAGAATAAGCTTGTTGACTTCCTTTTTCTTATAGCCGAATACCTTGATTAATGAAATGGTATTTCTATTCTCCTCGATTATCAATCCTGTGACAATGAATATGATAATCAAACCAAGGAAGAATGAGGATATTGTAAGACCGTACACCATAATACCGGTCTGAACGATAAGATTTTTTATGCCGGCAGCGATTGCGTCCATTGATTTTGTGCTCCTGATTTCACCTTTGCCGAATTCAAGCTTTTCATCGCCCCAGATCCCGATATAGGAGCCTGCCGGATATCCGGTCATTGCATTCAAATCATCCAAAGGCATGAACATAAATTCGCCTGCAGCAGAATCAGCAATCTCCTCTATCTTAATAGTGTATTTGGAAAGATCCTCATCGCTGATAACAGTTATTTCGTCGCCTTTTTTGATGTCCAGTTTGTTGGAAAGGATATTTGTGATGATGACCTTATCAGGAACGATTTTCTCACCTTTGAGATTTTTAATGTTAAGTCTTAACGTATCAGGCAAAGCACCGATAATTGCAAAGTTTGAATTTCTGTCAAAATCAGGTGTAACGTATATTGCATTGAATTGCTCAAAACCAGTTGGCGGAGCCTCTTGTTTAAGTTCATTATAAACATACTCGTACTTTAGGTTGTAAAGAGATGCGATGCCTTCATTCAACATGTAATCCAGTGAACTTTGAAGAGTTAATCCATAAAGTAATAATATCGTAGCAACGATTACCCCAAATAACAGGAAGCCTGACCTTGATAGGTTTCTGACCTGCTCCCTAATTTGGAACTTGGTTTTGAATTTGAAGCGATCAAGTTTTAGTTTTTTCTCAAAAAGGTTTGACTTATCAGAGGACTTAATTCCCTTCATCAATTCAGCGGGCGTTTTTTTCAACAACCCATTAATTACAAAGAAGGATGCTGAACAGATGAATATTGCCGGTGCCAGCAAGCTTATCATGACAGGGTATAAGGTGTATATGATCTTTTCATGGGGCATGGTGAATGCCATCATAAGGAAATTGATCATAGGTTTTACTAAACCAAAACCAGCCAAAGCACCTATGATTCCCCCTAAAAGCGATATAATGATGGAAAAAGTCATGTAGTGCATGATGAGTTCCTTTTTGCGATAGCCTTGTGCATAAAGAGTTCCGACAACAACGGATTCTCGTTTTATCATTCTTTTTATTAAGATGGAAAGAAGAATGACTGTCAGCAGAAGCAGTGATCCAGGAACTGCTTTGCTCATAGACGACAATGTTTTTACTTCCATTGCTACTACTGTAACTTTATTATTATTTTCCGTGCTTTCCCATTTTAAGATGTTTGTGCCTTGGCTAAGAAGATATGCTTTTAGTTCGACCTCCTGTTGATGCACATTTTCTCTGTTATTAAATCTTACAGAATAGAACTCGTAACCGCCTTCGATCGTTGATTGATTTTCTTTGCTTAGAACAGCAATGCCGAAGGTTTTAGGATCATTGATCATTTCCTCTTTTGATTTGATTATGTAAATATAATTCGGGAGTACCATGTAACCGTTTATTTCATATTTTCTGCCTTGAATGCTCAAAGAATCTCCAATAGAGAGCCCATTTGCACCGGCAAACAATTTATCAATGAGTATGCCCTTTGAACTAAGCTCATTTCCCTCAACGACTTCGTGAATGTTTACTCTGGAATTTTCAGCAAAGATCCTTAATGTCTGGCCAGGATTCAAGTCATAATCCACCATACTGCTTTTTTCAATCTTAGCATCGAATTTTGATTCAAGCATCGTGATGTCTAAAGGTCTCTCCACTTGAAATTCTGCATCTCCAAGCACATTGTTGCTTGAGAAGTCGTTGAACATGCTGTCTAGATTGTTAGAAACCATCATCATGGCAACGAAAAGCAAGCAGCTTACCATGACCATGACCAGAGCTCCAATATATTGGGCTTTGTGTTCCATCATTGTTCGCAATACTTTTCTAGTTAAAGCCATTACCACTCAATCCTTTCTGCAGGAAGCGGTTCTAGATTGTCATGAGCTTCTATGATTTCACCGCTCCTCAATTTAAAGACTCTGTTCGACATCTCTGCAATGCCAGCGTTGTGGGTTATCATCAATATCGTTGTGCCAAAGTCCTTGTTGATTTGTTGGAGAAGTTTTAGGACTTCCTTGGATGTCTCATAATCTAAAGCACCAGTGGGTTCATCACACAGCATCAGCTTGGGATTTTTGACGATAGCTCTGGCAATTGCTACTCTTTGCTGTTCGCCACCGGATAGCTCCCTAGGGAATCTGTTCTTCATGGATGCTAGGCCAACGGCTGCCAATACCTTGTCAATGTCCAAAGGATTCTTGCTAATGTTAGATACTATTTCTACATTCTCCCAGACGTTCAGGTTCGGTATCAAGTTATAATATTGGAACACAAAACCAATGGAATCTCTTCTATAGTCAGTCAGTTTGTCATCTTTCAGGGATGACACTTCGATTCCATTAACAATCACCTTTCCGTTATCAGCTCTGTCTACACCTCCAATTATGTTCATTAATGTGGACTTTCCGGAGCCTGAAGGGCCAAGGATTACACCAATACTCCCTTCATCCATTTGAAGGTTCACGCCTTTTAAAACGTCCTGCTTGACGCTTTTGCTTTGGTAACTCTTATTGACTGAAATGATTTCTAAAAACACATCAACACCCCATTCCATGTTTCATTAATTCAACAATATTCTTGATATAGTTCTCGATTTGAGTAAACTTTTCATCACTTAAATCGAAAACATCCTCTTCGGCTTTTAGGAACACGTATTCATCCATTTGCATCGTAACACCTTTGTAGAATAACAAGAGGAGATTTTTGTCGACATCTGACCTGATCGTTCCTTTTTTGATACCTACGTCGATTAACTTTAAAAGATGCTCATCACCAATCTTCCATAGATAGTCGTTAATTTCTTTGGTCATTGCTCCAAACTTACCTGTCATGATGTCTTTGAAAAAGTACACCATGACCTTTTCTTTTTTTAGCAGTTCAAGTTTTTTATGACCGTCACTTAACAAATAATCGAAGGGGTCCATTTCCTCTACAGGAGATGAATAGTCAATATTCTTCATGAAATAATCCAGTGACCAGTTTATGGAATACATAAATAACTCTTTTTTATCTTCGAAATACTGGTAGATGCTGCCTTTGGCAATTTGAGCTTCATCAGCGATATTACCTATTTTTGCGTTCTCAAAACCATTTTTATGGAATTCATCAATTGCAGCTCGGATAATTCGCTCCTTCTTATCTTCATCCAGCCTGAAAAAGGTCCTTTTTGGCATAAAATTCCTCCTTTGTAGAATGACTTACGGTTCATATAATATGACTCTATATTCACATTATATGACTGAAGAGTCACTTAGTCAACTAAAATATAAAGGGAATGCACACTGTTATTTACGAGGCAGCAAAAGAATAAAGTTTTACATTAAAAAGCCTGTGATTTACTGGAATCACAGGCTTTTCTATAAATTATCCTTATTTAATAGCTTTTTTCAAATGAGGAACAATCATCATCGCTAATATGCTGCCTATTAATGCGGTAATAAGCTGCGGCCAAGAGAAGGATGCACCAATTACTGCCATTTGCTTTTCCTTGATTCCCGGTATGAGAGGTAGAGCAATCATCACAAGGCCTATCCACAGGAAAAGAAACTTAATGACACTGGCTGAAATTAATCCCATAGAAGTAATCAAGATATCCTTTGTATTCAATTTTGTAATAAGGTTTTTGGCAATAAGCCAAGCGATCGTTACGAATAAAGCATTTCCAATTGCGATGAATGGGATAATCTGAATAAATGCAGGTCCAATACCTGCTAGAAATGCCAGTAAGGGTGAAAAAACAGCAATGGTTATTCCGCCGTATATACCAATAATAAATACTGATACAAGTAGAATAAGGTTAACCAAAGACCCTGTAACAAATTGTCCAAATGAACGGGATAAGAGCTGTACAACGATTAATAGTGCAAGCATTACCGCAGTTTGTGTAATATAGCTGATTTTATTATTTTTCATGAAAACCCTCCTGAAGAAATTTAATCTTATAAATTAATTATACTGCGTTTTTGACAATTGTTCATTTATATTTGCAGCAAATGGAAAATTAATGAAAGAAGCTTTGTGATTGAAATATAAAAGCGTCACGTCTCCCTTACCCAAAAACATGAAATTGAATGAATGTATTGCGTGTACCGATGAATACAGTTTTTTTATATTGATAAAAATCATTTATTGAATGATATGGGAAAAATAATAACTACATGTCGATTTTTGTATAATCTATGTATTTCTGCTTGCATTCCTTAAACTTTTGTTATAAAATATATGTACAGACGTGAACATTATATTGTAAAAATAAAAAAATGTTCAAGTAATGTATATGGCGATAAATAATAAAATAAACAGTTTCTAAAAGAAACTAGCGACTTGTATATGCTTAGTAATATGGTCTAAGCGTCTCTACCAGGTGACCATGAATCACCGGACTACGGGTTGTTTATATATTAGGGTTCGTATATTTTGTGTTGGATTATTGACTTAAGATATGAAGGAACATTAGGGATATATTCGGAATGTTTCATATCAAGAGCCTATAATAGATCACAAAGATTCAAATCTACATATAAACTCCCAGATGAGAACAAATTCTGGGAGTTTTTTATTTTTCTATTTTTACTTAGTATGAACAAAGATAGACTGGTATTCAGCAGATTGCTATGAATAGGAAGGAAGAGTAATGGAGCTTTTAAAGAAAAGGATATTAAAGGATGGAAAAGTTATAGGTGACAGTATTATTAAAGTAGACAGCTTCTTAAACCATCAATTGGACATTGAGTTATTTAACGAGATGGGTAGGGAATTTAAAGCTAGATTCAGCAATGCGAATATTAATAAGATATTGACAGTAGAGGCTTCGGGTATTGCTATTGCCTGTATTGCGGCTCAATACTTTAAAGTGCCGGTGGTTTTTGCAAAAAAACATGATGCATTAAATATTGATGAGGATACCTTCCATAGCGAAGTATATTCCTTTACTAAGCAGAAAAGTTATAATATTCGGGTCTCAAAAAAATATATTATGCCGGAAGATACGATTCTTATCATTGATGATTTTTTAGCTAACGGCAAAGCAGCTTCAGGCCTAGTGGATATTGTGCAACAAGCAGGTGCTACAGTTGCAGGCGTTGGAATCGTGATAGAAAAAGGTTTTCAAAAGGGTCGGGAAGTTCTGAGGCAAAAAGGAATTCGCATAGAATCCTTGGCTATAATTGAGTCCATTGGAGAAGATACCATAACTTTCGGATAAAATTAATGCCTTAACAGGTATTTAAATAATTAAAAAATAAAATTTTGGGAGGAATAATCAGAATGAAGAAAACTATTAGTTTAATTTTAGCACTTGTCCTATTGCTTGCATTCACACTTACAGGCTGTGGAGCAAAAGCAACAACTGACACTGCAGCACCTGCAGAAGCTCCAAAAACTGAGCCCCTTAAGGTCGGTTTTATCTATGTAGGCTCTGCTAAGGACGGGGGTTATTCTCAAGCACATGATGAAGGCAGATTGTATCTTGAGGAACAGCTTGGTGATAAAGTCGAGACAATGTTCAAGGAATCAGTTCCTGAATCCAGCGAAGCAGAAAAAGTAATAAATGACATGATAGACCAAGGTGCTACTGTAATATTCGCGACTTCCTTCGGACATATGGACTTTGTAGAAAAAGCTTCAAAAGCACATCCGGATGTTAAATTTTATCACTGCTCCGGCTTTAAGAGCGGTCCAAACTTTAATAATTATTTCGGTGCTATGGAGCAAGCAAGATATTTAGCAGGTATTGTTGCAGGTTTGAAGACTGAGACAAATAAGCTTGGTTATGTAGCAGCATTTGAAATTCCTGAAGTTGTTAGAGGTATCAATGCCTTTACACTGGGAGCACAGTCAGTTAATAAGGACATTACGGTTAAGGTGAATTGGACACATACTTGGTACGACCCAGCAAAAGAGAAAGAAGCAGCAAAGGCTTTATTAGATGCTGGTTGCGATGTATTGGCACAGCATCAGGATTCAACTGCAACACAGCAAGCTGCTGAAGAAAAAGGCGTTTGGGCAATCGGATATGATCTAGACACTAGAGAATCTGCTCCAAAAGCATATTTGACTGCACCTTTATGGCATTGGGGTAAATACTATGCAGCAGAAGTGCAAAAAATTATAGATGGCAACTGGCAGCAAGTTAATTATTATGGTGACATGAAGGACGGCATGATTGATTTGGCACCTCTTACAGAAAATGCACCGGAAGGTGCACAGGCAGCAATTGATAAAGCGGCAGCTGCAATTGTTGATGGTTCACTGAATGTTTTTGCAGGTCCGATAAAGGATCAGTCAGGAGCTGTGAAGGTAACTGAAGGTTCTGCAATGACTTTTGAAGAAATGATGAGTGTAGATTGGTTTGTTCAGGGTGTTGAAGGTAAGATAAAATAATCAGGATAGGGTATAAAGATGGAAAACAACTATATTTCAATGAAGAATATTAATAAGTCCTTCGGAAAAGTAGTTGCAAACAAGAATATTAACTTGGCCGTACGAAGTGGTGAAAT
>JAQSYD010000187.1 GCA_029256325.1 Clostridia bacterium | reverse complement strand
CCCTCAAAGCAAGGCTTCTGATGCTGTTGAAGCGTACGGAAGCAAATTCGTTCCTTAGAAAGCAAAGGATATATCTCGATATAAATTATTGTAGCCTTTCTAACTATTATAATATAGCATAATTAAAGCCTATTATGTCCAAATGCTTTGATAAATATTGTAATGAATAATTGGCTATGATAGAATCAAGGTGGATGGTATCCTTTGGGAGCCATACCTTATTTAGTTTCCAACAATAATTTGCTCTGATCCGTAGGGACGGGGACTAGAATAGTGTTTTTAAAGGTAAAAGCATCACTCTTTTCCTGCCTGTCTATGGTTTGGAAAGGAGTGTTTTTTTATGCGATTAGGCTTTATAGGTGCCGGGAAGGTTGGAACCGCCTTAGGGATCTATTTGAAAGAAAAAGGTTTTCAGCTATCAGGCTACTGCAGCAGAAGCAAGGACTCCGGCATCATATCGGCAGCGAGAACTGGCAGTAAATATTATAGTACTGTTGGACAGCTTGCAGGAGATGCTGACCTGCTATTTATTACGACCTCAGACGATCAGATAGAAAACGTCGTCGCACAGCTTTGCAGCAATTCCTCCTTAAGGCCCGGTCAGCTTATCATTCATATGAGCGGCGCACTCCCCTCAACAATATTAAGTCCGACAAAAGCCTTCGGCTGTTTTGTATATTCACTGCACCCTCTTCAAGCCTTTGCTGATGTTGATAAATCAGTCTCTGATTTATCAACTACATATTTTTGTCTCGAGGGTGACGAGGAGCAAATTTCCATATTAGAAGATATTCTTATTGCTTGCAAAAATGCTTATTTCAAGCTGAGGCCTGAGCAAAAAACCCTTTACCATGCTTCAGCATGTATGCTTTCTAATTATTTGGTGACCTTAATTCACAATAGCTTATTATTAATGGAAGATATTCAAATCGACAATTCAACAGCCTTCAAGGCCATGCTTCCCTTAATAGACAGTACCATACAGAATGTTCTGGAGCTTGGCACCAAAGCTGCATTAACCGGACCAATAGCTCGTGGAGATATTAGCACGGTGAAAAAGCAGCTTGAAGCAATCAGTTCCTCTTCAAAGGATCAACTGATGCTGTATTCATGTATGGCAAAAGAAACCCTCAAGCTTGCCATGCTATCCAAACTCAAAGATAGCGCTGAAACTGACGAACTTAACATTTTAATAGAATCTTATTTGTAGGATGGAGGATTTTTATGAGCACATCAATAAACAAATTCACCACAACATCCTTTCTTAAGGCTAAGAAAGAAGGCAAAAAAATATCAATGCTCACTGCATATGACTATCCCATGGCAAAGCTTCTTGATGAAGCAGGCATTGACTGTTTGTTGGTTGGAGATTCATTGGGAATGGTTGTTTTAGGCTATGAAACAACACTGCAGGTAACCGTTGATGATATCATACATCACTGCAAAGCAGTAGCCAGAGGAGCCAAAAGAGCGCATATTACTGCTGATATGCCCTTTCTATCCTATCATATAAGTGTTGAAGAAAGTGTGAGAAATGCAGGGCGACTGATTCAAGAAGGTGGTGCAAGTGCTGTCAAATTGGAAGGTGGGCGCAATGTTATCGATAATATAAAGGCTATCGTAAATGCACAGATTCCCGTTATGGGGCACTTGGGACTTACCCCTCAATCTATAAATATGCTGGGAGGCTATAAGGTGCAAGGTACTACCCTGGATCAAAGCAAAAAACTCATTGAAGAAGCTGAACTATTACAGCAGGCAGGCGTATTTTCTATTGTACTGGAATGTGTCCCGGAAAAGCTGGCAAAGCTTATCAGTGAAAAATTAGATATCCCTACAATAGGAATTGGTGCGGGCAAGTATTGTGATGGTCAAGTCTTGGTGACACAGGACATGCTTGGCATATATTCAGATTTAAAACCAAAATTTGTAAAACAATATGCTCAATTGGGTAATACCATTAGCAGTGCTTGTACTCAATATATTTCAGAAACTCAACAGCAGCAGTTTCCGGCTGCCGAGCACAGCTTCACAATTGACGATGAAATATTAGCTAAACTTTATTAAAGTGGAGGTAAAATATGATTATCATAAAAACAATAAAAGAACTTAAGAATATAATTAGAAGCAATAAAAAACAAGGACATTCTATAGGCTTTGTACCTACCATGGGCTTTTTGCATGAAGGACATTTGTCTTTGATAAGAGCTGCAAAAAAAGAAAATGATTTGGTTGTAGTAAGTATATTTGTCAATCCTACTCAATTTGGTGTAGGGGAAGATTTTGAAGCCTATCCCAGAGATTTGGACAATGATGCAAAGGTATCTGAAGCTGCAGGAGCAGATGTGATTTTCAATCCTTCTATTAATGAAATGTATCCTGAAAAATATCAAACCTACGTTGAGGTGCTTGAAATAACAAACAAGCTCTGCGGGTTATCACGACCTACTCACTTTAAAGGAGTAACTACAGTAGTAAACAAATTGTTTAACATCGTTGAGCCTGACAGAGCATATTTTGGTCAAAAGGATGCCCAACAGGTTGCAGTGCTTCAAAAAATGGTTTTAGATTTAAATATGAATATTGATATTATTCCGTGTCCCATCGTAAGGGAAGCAGATGGATTAGCTATGAGTTCCAGAAATACCTACTTAAGTCCCGAGCAAAGAAATGCAGCCCTGATTCTTTCAAAATCTCTTTTCACAGCAAAGGATATGATCAACAAGGGTGGCAGAGAAGCTGCAGAAATAAAGGAAACCATTATTAAAATGATAAATAGTGAGCCTTTGGCGGCAATCGATTATGTTGAAATAGTGGATGCACTCAGCTTAAATGATATTCCAACCTTAAAGGGCAGTATATTGATTGCATTGGCTGTAAAAATAGGTAAAACTCGCCTAATCGATAATATTCGAGCGGAGGTCTAGAAATTGCTGATTAATATGTTCAAATCCAAAATACATCGCGCTACTGTAACGGAAGCAAACCTAAACTATGTTGGCAGCATAACCATAGACAAAACCTTATTGACGGCTTCAAATATTTTACCAGGTGAAAAAGTTCAAATAGTAAACAACTTCAATGGTGCTAGATTGGAAACCTACGTCATCGAAGGAGAAGCCGACAGTGGTGTGATTTGTCTCAATGGAGCCGCTGCTCGACTGGTACAACAATTTATAAACAATTTATAATAATTTATAATTATGTAAGGAGATAGGTTTTTATTCAATTCCTAGCTCTTTGTTTTTATGCTCTTTTAACATATTATGTTACCAAATGAAACAATTTAGCATTGTAAAATACTTAAAAACTGTGATAATCTACATACATCAAAGATAAATATAGGTTACTTAAGCTTGTGAAAAATATGTCCATAAAATACCGCTCAAATGTACTCGCATTTTTTTTATATATGATATATAATTAACATGATAATAACCATTTATTATTTGTTATTATATAAATTTTATACGGGGAGTGAAGCAAATGTCTGATACCAAGAAAATTGTTATCCTTGGTGCCGGCTATGCTGGGGTTGAAGCAGCAAAGGTTCTCAACAAAAAGTTCAAAAAGGACAATAATGTTGAAATCACACTAATTAACTCAAATCCATATCATACG
>JAQSYD010000071.1 GCA_029256325.1 Clostridia bacterium | reverse complement strand
TGCATGAGGGAGGCTTTCACCATTGGCTACTATGCATACCATTACCTCTCCCGTTTTAAAGCCCTTGCGAGTCACGATATGGCGTACAAGCCCTTTATGAGACTCTTCGTTGTATACAGAAATCTTAAATTTCTTTAAATACTTTTTAAAGCTCTCAATGATCTTGTCATTTACCACGTCCTGAATTACACATTTATCAGTATCAACAATGTCATGGCTGCGATTGGCATAAAAGCCTATCACCACATCATCAGAAAAACCCACTGGAAACTGTGCCTTGTTGCGATATCGCCAGGGCTCCTGCATGCCGATGGCATCATGAATTACAATATCCTTAAAGCCACCTATTCTTGTCATTACATCCTTGACCATTTGTGTTTTGTTATTCAGCTGCCCTTGGTAATCCAAATGCTGAAGCTGACAGCCCCCGCATTTTTTCACAATGCCACAGGGCGGCGTCACTCTACTTTGTGACTGTCTGTTTATACTTAACAGCTTACCGTAGGCAAGGGTCTTTTGAACCTTTACTATTCTTGCTGTTACCGTTTCTTCCGGCAAGGCACCTTCCACAAATACTGTGAAGCCCTCTACCCTTCCAACTCCCATGCCTTCGCTAGTGAGTCCTGTTATCTCTATTGTATATTCTCGGTTCTTCTCTACCGGTATTCTCTTTTCCATCTATATCGCTCCTTAAGCCACTGTCTTTTATGCCAAAAATTTGGTTCGTGTCATGTATATTAATCATAATATCATTCAGCTGTTTTTTCAACCTTTTCTGATCATCCAACAATTCATCTACCTTCATATGTAGGTCCTCCAGAATAATTTCTGACTTTAAATTTATTAAATAATCATTCTCTGCCCTTAATCTGTCTTTTTGAGATTCTCTATTTTGACTCATCATAATCACCGGAGCTTGCAAGGATGCAATACAAGCCAGTATAAGATTCAAGAAAACGTAAGGATAGGGATCAAAGGGTCTTGCCAATACCAAGGTAGTATTTACAATTGCCCAGGCAAGTACAACCACGCCAAAGAAAGCCAAGAAGTACCAGCTTCCTGCGAATTTTGCCAAACGATCTGACATGCGTTCTCCCAAGGTGGAAGACTTATGCATTTCAGTATTGATATTGAGTGATTTTCGTGCTCTTAGAAGCTCATGTATTCGATCTTCTCTCTGTTCCTTATCATCAATGAGTATATCCGCGATACTATCCTTATCCACATCAATCACTCCCATAAAAGATTTGTTTATATTTTATTATTTTCATTTACCATTAAATAATGCAAAAAAAGCACAAGGCCAAGCTCCTGCTTGACCTTATGCCATGATTTCACACATTATTTATATGAAGGTCCCGTTTTTCTGAACCAACCTTCCATCTACATAGATTTCTCCGCCGTTTCGTAGTTCCTTGATCATATCCCAATGAATGATTGATCTGTTTTCTCCGCCGGATTCCTCATAAGCGTTTCCTACCGCCAAGTGTATGGTACCACCAATTTTCTCATCAAATAATATATTTTTAATAAACTTCTGAATACCATAGTTTAAGCCTATGCCAAATTCTCCAAGGAATCTAGCGCCGGCATCGGTGTCCAGCATTTTATTCAGGAATTCTTCGTTCTTATCTGCAGTGGCTTTAACAACCTTGCCATCCTTAAACTCCAGTCTTATGCCATCCACTTGCACGCCATATCTAATTGCCGGGAATTCATAGTATATATGTCCATTTGCAGAGTCCGTTACCGGTGCATAGAAAACCTCTCCATCAGGAATGTTATTTGCTCCGCTGCATTTAATTCCTTTTCTATCCTTGATGCTAAAGGTTAGGTCTGTATCCTTGCCCACGATCCTAACGGTTTCCGCTTTATCAAATATGTCAATAATCTTGTCCATTTCACTATCCAATTGCTGATAATCTACCAAGGTAGCATCAAACAGCATGTTCTCATACTCTTCCAATGACATATCCGCTTCCTGTGCAAAGGAATGAGTCGGAAAGTTCGTCATGACCCATCTTTTATCTGTAATCCTTCTTATCAAAGGGCTAACAGCCTTATTGTACTTCATGTTCCTATCAGAATCCACCTTAGATAGGTGCTTTACATTATCAGGAGCTTCAATTACTACAAAAGCATCCGCCTTTTCATATGCAGCTTCCAAGAACTTATTCGCATTTTCAAACTGCTCATCCGTTGCATTTTCCATAAAAAGCTTAGAATGCTCGTTTATGAGCACATGAGTAAATACATTTAGGCCTGCTTTGATAGCTTGCCTATAAAGCTCATCAACCAATGGTTTTCCGTTATAGTTGCTTCTGATAATTAAATTTTCTCCTGACTTTACCTTCAAGGAGTGATTCAGTAATACAGAAGCTAGTTTTTCACATCTTAGATCCTTCATTATGTCACCTTCTCCTTCAAATTCCTTGTTCGAGAGATTATTCGATGTACATGAAATTTAATAATCGGTTTATTTAGTTTAATTATAACTTTTTTTATTTGTAATATCAACACCATTTGATAATTATTTAATTATTAGCTATATAAGAGCATAGTGTGGATTTTTGTTTAGCTAAATATATAAATACTGGGCAATATACTTTGCTATAAGGAATGATTTGTCTCCTCCAAGCTTCAATACATCAGAAGCCTTGCTTTGTGGGATGTAGCTTTGAAGCGCGACATGTGCATTTTCAATTCCTTATTAACTTAAGGTAGGATGGAATTGAAAAGCACTACAATCTTCTTCGATGGTATTCCTTTTGGGTAAGTGAAGCTTTCCTCTAACAAATATATCCTTATGCAAAGCGTTCTTTTAGCATAAAAATATCAATATAGAACTTTAACATAGCCTGATTATAAGTGAAATATACGCATTCAGCAAAAAAAATACACCCTTGCGGGTGCAAAATGAATCAGTTCCCTATATATTATTTAGATTATTAACATATATAGTTGGTTTTATACCAAATTTTACTATGTATATGAACTTATTTCTCTAAGCTATCGGTATTTGCCACACTAAAAAGCTGTTGAAAAAGTTCTGGTCTAAACTTTTTTAGATTAATTGGTCTATTTTCGGTATTCGTGAATGCATGCGCCGTCACACCCTCTGCAATGAACGCGCCATCCTTCTCTCTGGTAATGACATAATCAAAGATAATCCTTACTACTGTCATTTCTCTTACTGTCGTTGTGATTGTTATTTCATCATCATAAAGCGCAGGCGTCTTATATTTGCAATGAGTCTCTGTCAGCGGCATTCTCACACCTATATTTTCAACATCCTTATAAGTCATGCCAATGATTGTTTTTAAGTAATCTGTACGAGCAACTTCAAAATATCTATAATAGTTGCTGTGATGTATAATCCCCATTTGATCTGTTTCATAGTACCTTGTAATGAGTTTTGTAATACATTTCTCCATGGCGTTCTCCTTCAATCAAGCTGTTTACAGAACTCTTGCAGTACCCTTGTAGATGACTCCGCGAACTGTATCCAGCGTGACGGTTTGACCATCCTTGAACAAGTCCATGGCACCCTTTACACCCACAATAACAGGCTTGCCCAGGGCTATTCCAACAATTGCTGCATGGGAGGTGATACCGCCTTCTTCTACAATAAATGCAGAAGCTTTTTTCATCAAAGAAACTACATCCTTGTCAGTACTTACTACGACGAGTATGTCTCCCTCTTCTACCTTTTTACTGTCCTTTTCAAGATCCCTTATTACAGCAACCTTGCCTGTTACAGCATGTTGACCTACACCAATACCCCTTGCTGCAATATTTCCTACAATGTGAACCTTAATAAGGTTTGTTGTGCCGGCAACTCCCGCAGGTACACCCGCTGTTATTACAAGTAAATCGCCGCTATTAACATATTCATTGGCAATTGCTTGATTTACCGACTGCTCTATCAAATCATCGGTGCTGTCCACGCCCTTTATCAGTACAGAATGCACCCCAAAGCTCAGACATAGCTTTCTTCTTACCCTTTCATCAAAGGTGGCTGCAATAATTGGCGCCTCCGGTCTGAACTTTGATACCATTCTGGCGGTAGAACCTGATTGAGTCGGTGTTATGATTGCAGCAGCACCCAGCTCATAAGCTGTTGTACAGGAAGCATGACTGATTGCATTTGCTACAGTCACTTCATTCTTATAAGCGACTCTGCTTACATTTCGGCTGTAATCCAAATCCTTTTCTGTACGTTCTGCAATGGTTGCCATGGTTTTAACCGCATCAATAGGATATTTTCCTGCTGCAGTTTCCCCTGACAGCATAATCGCATCTGTTCCATCTAATATAGAGTTTGCTATATCTGTAACCTCTGCCCTAGTGGGTCTGGGGTTTCTAATCATTGAATCCAGCATCTGTGTAGCTGTAATGACAGGTTTTCCTGCCTCATTTGATTTTTTTATCAGCATCTTCTGAGTTAAAGGTATCTCCTCAGGAGGCAGCTCTACGCCCAAATCGCCTCTAGCAACCATTAAGCCATCGGACACCTTGAGTATTTCATCAATATTGTCCACGCCTTCTTGGTTTTCTATTTTAGAAATGATGCTTATAAAACCTCCATTGTTTTGCTCAAGTATCTTTCTGATTTCAAGTACGTCAGCAGCCTTTCTGATAAAAGAAGCTGCTACGATGTCAATCTCATTTTCAATACCAAAAATAAGATCTGATATGTCTTTTTGAGTGATAGCCGGCAGCTTAGAGGTAGCCCCTGGTATGTTTACATTCTTGCGGTCTGCCAAAGCTCCACCGTTTACTACTTGACAAATTACAGCTGTCTCAGTTTTATCAACTACTCGAAGCTCAATAAGTCCGTCAGCAATAAGTATCCTGGTTCCCTTACTTACTTCCATGGGAAGTTCCTTGTAGGATATGGTACATATGGTGCTGTCACCTAGAACCTCCTCCACAGTGAGCGTAAAATGATCTCCTGCCTTGATTTCTGCTGCACCATCCTTGAAAGCACCTAATCTCACTTCAGGTCCCTTTGTATCCAGCATGATCGCAACAGGTTTTTGCAGCTTTTGCCTAACCTTTTTAATGGTGTCTATTCTTTTTTTATGTTCTTCATGATTGCCGTGTGAAAAATTAAGTCTTGCTACATTCATGCCTGCATTTACAAGCTGAGTAAGCATTTCTTCACTATCACTAGCCGGTCCAACTGTACATACAATTTTCGTTCTACGCATATATTAATCCCGCCTTAGATCTTTATTTTACATTCCAAGGCCCTACTTTTCTTTCGATCAGCTTTTTATTAAGCTTGCAGTATCTTGGAATGCCGTTTTCCATTCTAATTTTTACTTCTCCCATAATCAATGGTCTTACATAATCTATAAACTCTTGTGTGACATAGTTTCCTTCTTCATTGAGCCATTCTTTTGGAATAGGCTTTTCTTTGTTCGCTACGTCATCCAAATCAACCAGTTGAGTCTCACAATGGTAATCTTTTGTATTTTCTCTAAACAAGCCTACCATCTTGCCTGTATGACCTTCAATGGCATATCTGACAGCCATTGCCCCGCAAAGATAAGCTTCCTCATTGTCTGTTAGAGAAGCACAGTGTGCAGCACTTCTTTGAATCGTGCTGTAATTTACAGATCTAACCTTCTTGCAAATGTTCTGTGATACATAGGCTTCCAGAATTCCTGTAACCCCGCCTAGCTGAACATGCCCAAAGGCATCCTTCATTTGCGTATCACTGCACATTTCTGAAATATATTTACCCTCTTCGTTCTTTATACCTTCTGAAACTGCAACTACAGCATAATTGTATTTTTCCAATGCAGTTCTTATATCCTTATCAAATTGCTCGAAAGAAAATGGCACCTCAGGAAGATATATAAAATGTGGCGCATCATCCTCATACTTCTTTGCCAAAGCAGAGGAAGCTGTTATCCAGCCGGCATTTCTGCCCATAAGCTCACATATGGTTACAGTGCTATAGTTGTATACTCTTGCATCCAGTCCCACTTCTTTGATGGAAGTTGCAATAAACTTTGCAGTACTTCCAAAGCCTGGTGTATGATCAGTAATAGGCAGATCATTGTCAATTGTCTTTGGAACCCCTATGGATTTGAGGTCATAGCCTACTTTTTGAGCATATCTGCTTACTTTGTAAGCTGTGTCCATGGAGTCATTTCCTCCAATATAAAAGAAATATCTAATATTATGTGCCTTAAATACCTCAATTATCCGCTCGAAGTCTCCTTCACTCTGCTCTATGGATTTTAGTTTGTATCTACATGAGCCGAGAGCTGAAGCAGGGGTAACCTTGAGGAGTTCTATTTCCTCCGGAGATTCTTCATTAAAAGAAAATAAATCTTCATTTAATACGCCTGCAATACCATTTAACGCACCATATACCTGATTTATTTCCCCTGTTCTAAAGGCCTCTTGAATCACTCCGCATGCGCTGGCATTAATTACGGAGGTTGGTCCTCCAGACTGCGCAACAAGACAATTTCCAACTAGTGTAGACATTATATTCCTCCTTATTATTGTAATCCTAAATGATTAATTCCCGTTTAGAATCGTATTAAATATAAGTAAATTATATAACACAATACTTCTATATATTATAGCATTTTTAGCTATTTAAGACTACACTTTTGAAAGGCTAAGCTGTCATTAATCTGTCATGCTGTTGGATAAAATATCTGACAGCTGGAATAACTCATTGTGAAAAACTCTCTTCATAGCCAAAGCCTCATGTATTTCCATGTCAAATATCTTGTTGTCTTTAATTCCGACTACTCTGCCACCTATACCTTCTTTTAAAAGCTCAACTGCTTTTGCGCCCATTCTGCTTGCCAGCAAACGGTCTACTGCAGATGCATTTCCACCTCTTTGTATATAGCTTAATATCGTAGTCCTTACTTCCATATCTACCTTACTGGCTATTTGCTTTTCTAATTCGATACCGTCTCCTGCACCCTCTGCCAGTATAATTATGCTATGCAGTCTTCCTCTATTCTTTCCTTGTATAAGCTTTCTGCAGATGTCATCTAATGAAAACTCTACCTCAGGGATTATAATGCTTTCTGCCCCCCCTGCAATTCCTGCATGCAATGCAATATCACCACAATGTCTGCCCATGACTTCAATAATACTCACTCGCTCATGAGAGGCTGAGGTATCTCTAATCTTGTTAATAGCATCCAACACATTATTCACCGCAGTATCAAAGCCTATTGTAAAATCTGTATAGGCCAAATCATTGTCGATGGTACCGGGAACTCCTATACAGGCAATTCCGCTGTCTGTAAGCTTTTGTGCTCCTGCAAAGGAACCATCTCCACCTATTATTACAATACCGTCGATATTAAATACCTTAGCAACATTTACAGCCTTCGCAAGACCCTCCG
Source organism: Clostridia bacterium (assembly GCA_029256325.1). Classification (GTDB taxonomy): domain Bacteria; phylum Bacillota; class Clostridia; order Lutisporales; family Lutisporaceae; genus GWB2-37-7. The sequence goes on along the minus strand of JAQSYD010000071.1, from coordinate 16,250 downwards.
GAGTTTTAAACTCTTCACTTCTTGCAGTTCGCAATATGGTGCCGCCTCTCTGAATGATATCAGATACAGAGGACATTTTCATTTCTTGCAGGTCACCTTGGATTAACCCGTTATATCCACGTCTTATACCATATACCCTTAAACCACTGTTGATGCCGCTTCTTACTACTGCTCTAATCGCAGCGTTCATTCCGGGCGCATCTCCCCCGCTGGTTAATACAGCTATATTCTTCATCTATGTTCCCCCTATAATTAGTCCCGCCTGGACCTTTTTCGTCCCGTACAGTTAAAACAAAAACACTTAACGTGTTCTTGTATTTATCAATTTAATAACCTAGTTCTATTAAAATGCTATGAGCTTCTTCCACTTCAACTTCTGGTACCAGCACCTCGTAATAACCTTCTTCTTCATTGGCGCTTTTACTTACAGGCTGTATTTTTACCAATACGCCCTCTTGTGTTATAAGTCCACTCATTTTTTCGGCTTCTTTTTTATTCTTTGCTAAATATACTACTGTCCACATATTGCTGCCTCCCTATAGTAAGACCGAGTGCTTATCTAAAATATTAAATTAAATTCACAATTTTTTCAAGTAATTTTGAAAATATGCAAAAGTATTATTCCAATCTTATGCTTTGTTTATCCGATAAAATTGTTTGAGTGGTTGGGGCAGCTTCATACCGCCCCTATTTTTTGATTGCTACACATTCCCGACCTAATAGCTTACCCAGCTCTGTAATCAGCTCATCCTCTATTTTTACCCACATGCTCTTATCTGCTACCATAACCTGAGGCTTTTGGCTGTCTGTTTTTTTGCCTTCATCCACGACATAGACAGGCTGTTGACCCTTATAGCGGGCTAAAATCTGTCTTACTTCGCCCAAGGTTTCAGGTTTTTCTGAAGTATTTATCTTGATGTAAAGCTTCCCGGGATTTTGCTGCTCTGCTTCTTCCAGCGGAGTAATTTTCCCGCATATGATCTTGGTCTCTTCATCTTCTCTTTGACTTACACGCCCTTCCACTAATACAATACTGTCAGGCTTTATAAACCTTAAGTTTTCCTCATAGGTTTTAGGGAATATGATCACTTCAATGGTTCCATATAAATCTTCCAATTGTGCAAAAGCCATCATGGCGTTATTTTTAGTGCTTTTCTGTTTTACACTGGCAAATATGCCTCCCATAATGACCTTTTGGCCATCATAGCTTAAATCCTCTATATTTTTTTCTACGTCCTCTTCATCACTATGTTTAATTAAATCAGCCGTAGTAATACTTATTTTTTTATCCAGCAGCTCCTTATATTCCAGCAATGGATGTCCACTGACATAGAGTCCCAGCATTTCTTTCTCCATGGAAAGCAGCATGTTTTGAGGATACTCCTCAATATTGGGATATATGTTTTGCTCCATGCTCTCTGTTGTTTCTATGGTGTCGAAAAAGGAAAGCTGGCCATCTACATTGCGTTTTTTCTGTTCCTGCACACCATCCATCAGCTTCTCGTATACATTTAACATCTGACTTCTCTTGGCTCCCAAGCTGTCAAAGGCCCCGCATTTAATTAAGCTTTCTACTGTACGTTTATTAATTAGACTTAAATCCACCTTGCTCAAGAAGTCATACAAGCTCTTAAAGCAGCCTTTTTCCTCTCTTCCACGAATAATGGAAGCGATGGCATTAATTCCAACATTTTTAACAGCGGCCAGACCAAATCTAATATTCTTTTGGCTTACTGTAAACTTGATATAGCTTTCATTGATGTCAGGAGGCAAAATCTCGATGTGTAAATTTTTGCTGTGCATGATGTATTCCGCTACTTTGCCGCTGCTGCCCATAACGCTGGTGATCAATGCAGCAGTAAACTCCACAGGGTAATAATACTTCAACCATGCTGTCTGATACGCTATGATTGCGTAAGCTGCCGCGTGAGACTTGTTAAAACCGTATTTCGCAAACTCTGCCAGCTCATCAAATATCTGAGTGGCAATATCCGCATTTATTCCATTTCGTACACAGCCAGGAACTATTATCTTGCCATCCTCTACAATTCCGTTTATAAAGTTTGCTCTTTCCTTTGCCATTACATCAGCTTTTTTCTTAGACATAGCCCTTCTTACCAAGTCAGACCTGCCCATAGAGTAGCCGCCAAGTTCACGGAATACCTGCATTACTTGTTCCTGATAAATGACGCAGCCGTAAGTAACCTGAAGTATATCCTCCAATTTAGGATGCAGATATTTTACGAGTTCAGGATTGTTTTTATTCTTTATATATCTTGGGATCTGGTCCATTGGTCCCGGTCTGTATAGTGAAACACCCGCTATGATATCCTCCAGGCTGCTTGGTTTAAGCTCCTTCATGAACTGTGTCATGCCGTTGCTTTCCAGCTGAAATACACCATAGGTCTCCCCATCAGAAATCATCTTATAGACCTTTTGATCATCATAGTTCAAATTATCAACATCAGGTGCCTCAAGGCCCTTTGCTCTTATGATATCCACAGTATCTCTTATTACTGTAAGTGTTCTCAGTCCCAAGAAATCCATTTTGAGCAGTCCCAGTTCCTCCAAGGTACCCATGGTAAACTGAGTCGTTACAACATCCTCGTTCATTTGCAAAGGTACATATTCTGTTACATCCTTCTTGGATATAACCACCCCTGCCGCATGAGTGGAAGAATGTCGCGGCATGCCCTCAACAGATTTGCTCATATCAATCAGCTGTTTTACTGTTTCATCTTCTTCATAAAGCCGCTTAAGCTCAGGATTTACCTCTAATGCACGCCCTATGGTCATCCCCAGCTCAAAAGGAATCTTCTTTGCGATGATATCCACTTGGGCATAGGGAATATTCAATGCTCTTCCTACGTCTCTGATAGCTCCTCTGGCAGCCATGGTACCAAAGGTTATAATCTGTGCTACTCTGCCTTTTCCATACTTTTCAATGACATAATCGATTACTTCCTGTCTTCTTTCGTAGCAGAAATCCACGTCAAAGTCAGGCATGCTTATTCTTTCTGGATTTAAGAAACGCTCAAATATAAGGTTATACTTCAACGGGTCTATATTTGTTATACCCACGCAGTAAGCAACTAAGCTGCCTGCCCCCGAGCCTCTGCCCGGTCCTACCATGATACCGTTGTCCTTGGCAAACTTAACATAGTCCCATACAATCAGATAGTAATCTGCATAGCCCATTCTGGCTATTACAGAAAGCTCATACTCAGCTCTTTCCTTAATTTCCTCCGTGATTTCGGAATATTTTTCTTTCAAGCCTTCAAAGCATAAGTGCCTTAAATAGCTATCCGAATTAAAACCCTCCGGCACTTCAAATGCAGGCAAATGAACCTGCCCAAATATAAAGTCCATATTGCACATTTCTGCTACTTTATTTGTATTTTCAATGGCCTCAGGAATATATTTAAAAAGCTCATACATTTCGTCATGAGACTTCAGATAAAACTCTTCGCCGCTGAATTTCAATCTTGCACTGTCTTCTACAGTTTTACCCGTTTGTATGCAAAGCAGTATGTCATGGGCTCTGCTGTCATCTCTATCTACATAGTGCACATCATTCGTAGCCACCAAGGGTATTCCTGTTTCCTTGGAAAGTCTTACTACTTCTTGATTCACCAGTATCTGCTCTTGTATTCCATGGTCTTGTACCTCAAGGTAAAAGTTTTCCTCTCCAAATATATCTCTATAGCGCAGTGCCGCTTCCTTGGCTTTTTCGTAACTGCCGTTTAGCAGCAGGTTAGGGATTTCACCCGCAAGACAAGCACTTAAAGCCACTAAACCCTCAGAATATTCCTTCAGCACCTCAATATCCACTCTAGGCTTGTAATAAAAACCCTCTGTAAAGCCCATGGAAACCAGCTTGATCAGGTTGTTATAGCCTTCTTCATTTTTAGCCAGCAGCACCAAATGATATTGATTGCTGTCATACTTCGGATCTCTGTCCTTCATTGCGCGAGGTGCCACATAAACCTCACAGCCTATAATTGGTTTTATGCCATAGCTTTTTGCTTTTTTATAAAAATCTACAACGCCATACATAACTCCGTGGTCAGTGATTGCTACAGACTTCATTCCCAGGTCTTTAGCTCTCTCTACCAGCCTTTCCACCCTGCCGGCACCATCCAGCAGGCTGTATTCCGTATGAACGTGCAGATGTACGAAATCACTCATAATATTCGCCTCACAATTGCAAAAGCACATAGGTCATACATATGTGCTTTGCATATAAATCTATTTAATTTAATGATAATACAAATCGTCCAAGTCTTCAATAGGGTACAGATAATCCCTTTATACCCCAAATGCGGTAAAGAGCTTGATAACCCATTCATAGATGTTCGGATATGCTGCCCTTATCAATTCTGCAATCTCCTGTTTACTGACATAACCTAAAGAATAATAACCACCGCCTAAATCAATTCCGCTTATTACATAATTGCCTGCAGCCCTGCCTCCAATTGCAACTACACCCTTGGCAAAACCACCATATGCAATTTTGCCAAATGCCGCTCCACCTATTGCGCCCAAACCTAAAGCACAGCCGCCTAAGGCCATGCCGCCTATTGCTACTCCTCCCAAAGCCAGCAGCCCTAGAGCAAGGCCGCCAAGAGAAATCAATCCGAAAGCTCCTCCGCCAATGCATATACCTCCCAATGCAATACCGCCGATAGATAAAGCGCCTATAGAAATATCTCCAATAGCGATAATTCCCTTTGCAACCGCTATGCGTCTGCCATAGCCTCTCGTAAATTTGATATGAATCAAAGGTAGTCCAAGCATCATGATTTTAGACTTATACTCAAAATATTTCTTCATTTTATCTGCATTCATTGCTCGTTCCTCTATAAGTCTATCTATTATTTCTTCTTTACTATCATAGATATTTTCCATAAATTCCTTTGCAACTTCTTCTGGAGAACCCATTTTATTGGTTATTTCAACCAAATCTCCCTCGCTGCAGATTTCATTAATGTGAGAAGTTAAATCCTTCTCAATTCTATTTTTCATTTTACTGTCTGCAGCGATATGCTCCAGTACGGAATCTACATAAGCTTTTATAGTAGTACTCATATTATCCCTCCATATTTAAAACAGAATTTATGCTTTGAACCATTATATCCCATTCACGCTGCATATCTCCCAATTGCGATATGCCATCACTTGTAATCCTATAGTATTTCCTTGGAACTCCTCTTTTTTCAGTACCTGATTCCCAATAGCTTTCAATAAGCTTGCTGTCTTCCAGTCTATATAGTATCGGATACAAGGTTCCTTCCTTCATCTTGAAGGTTCCATTACTCTTTTCATCCAATAGCTGTATAATTTGATAGCCATACATTTCATTTAGGCTTAGCAGTTTTAATACCAATATCTCAATGACTCCTTTTTTCAGCTGCTTACTAACTTCATTCATCAAAACACCTCTTATGACTATATACTTTGTATTACTAAATATATTGTAATACTTAATCCATATCCTGTCAATAAAAAAATCCACTAATCAATAGTGGATTTTTCGTTTAATTTACCCCAACGGTATTTAGGCTTGTTGGTTTCTTTTTCAATATCTTCTAATATGCTTTTAATCAAGAGCAACGTAAGCAAGTAAAATGCTATGGCTGCAATATGATATCCCGTCACACGGTTCATATTGGTTATTAAGCTGTTCGCCATGTCATTTAACTTCTCAAAGCTTAACTCTCCCGCTCTTATGTTATCAATCATCCAATTTAAGTTTGCAGCAGTAAGTATAACGGCAGTGCAGTTTACATATACCCCAAAGGCAAGTATTGCAAAAGCAAAATTTTTATAAAACTTATCGCTCATCTGCCTTGATATTAGCAGCTTGTGTACAGCTGTTACATAGGTTAAAATCATGATCCCTAAAGCCAGTATGATGTTGAAGATAACGGTAATCATATTTATCAACCTCCTGTTAAACTCTTATATTTCATATATATTCAACAGGTTTCTGTAAATTCCTTCCACCACTTACAATCTGCTTTCCAGCCTCTCTTTAAGCTCTTCAAAACCAGGCTTTCCTAATAATGCAAACATATTTTTCTTATATTCCTCAACACCAGGCTGATCAAAAGGATTTACGCCCAACAGATAGCCACTTATGCCGCATGCCTTTTCGAAGAAATATACCATTTGTCCGAAGTAGTACTCATTTAACTCAGGTACATTCAATACACTGATGGGTACGCCGCCGTCATTGTGAGCAAGCATAGTACCCCTATAAGCTTGTTTATTTACATAGTCCATGGTCTGACCGCTTATAAAATTCAAGCCATCCAAGTTTTCCTTGTCCTCTATTATCGTCACTTCTTCCTTTGGCTGTTCTATATGAATGATGGTTTCAAACATATTTCTTGTACCATCTTGAACAAACTGTCCCAAGGAGTGCAAATCTGTAGAGAAAAGCATAGCTGCAGGAAATATCCCCTTGCCGTCCTTGCCTTCACTTTCACCATACAATTGCTTCCACCACTCCATAAAGTACTGCAGGGATGGCTCATAGCTTAATAGTATCTCAATCGCTTTGCCCTTTCTATGAAGTATGTTTCTAACGGCAACATACTTATAGCATTCATTGCCTAGCAAATCTTCATTGTTATACTCTTGATAAGCAGCGGCAGCACCCTCCATCATCTTGCCAATATCCAAGCCTGCTGCTGCTATAGGCAGCAAGCCTACAGGCGTCAATACGGAATATCTTCCGCCAATATCGTCTGAAATCACAAAACTCTTATAGCCCTCTGCATCTGCCAGCTTCTTCAAAGCACCTTTTTTAGCATCCGTTATAGCATATATTCTCTTGGCTGCTTTTTCTCTGCCGTACTTGTTTTCCATGAACGCCTTCATATGTCTAAAGGCAATGGCCGGTTCTGTCGTCGTTCCTGATTTTGATACCACACACACGCTTACTTCCATATCCGCTATGAGCTCTAACAAATTACTCATGTAAGTGCTGCTGATATTGTTGCCTAGGAAGTAAACCGCCGGGCCTTTTCTCTTGGATTTTGGAAGCATATTGTAAAAGGAGTGATTTAGAGCTTCAATTGCAGCTCTTGCCCCCAAATAGGATCCGCCAATACCTATTACTATCAAAGCATCTGAGTTGCTTCTTATTTCATCCGCTGCCTTTTGTATTTCTTCAAATTCTTTTTTATCATAGCTGATAGAATGCTCTACCCAGCCCAAGAAATCGCTGCCTGCACCTGTCTTATTGTGAAGCTGGTGATGAGCTGACTTGATCTGTTCCTGTAAATTTTCAATTTCGTAAGGCTTTATCATCGCTTTACTATAGTCTAATTTTAAACTCTTCATCTATTCATCCTCCATTTAATTAACAATGTTTGTAGGGGCTGGTCTCTGTGCCAGCCCGAGCAGATATACATCAAATTTATAATAACTCATCTAAATAATCAATTGTAGTATTATACAAAGAAAAAGGACAGTATATGTAATTTTTCATACTATCCCATCCTTTACTGCTTATGCCTGCTTGCTTAAAAATGCTGCCCCGATGATTCCTGCTTCATTTCCCAGCTCAGCTCTTACAATTTTGCCGTAATCAATGCTGTCACTATCCACCAAGGTCATTTTCGTGACATTGCTTCGCACCAAATCGAAGAAGCTGTCTCCCGCTTTGGAGACTCCGCCGCCTATTGCAATAATTTCCGGGTCCAATATGTTATATATATTGGCTATTCCAATCGCCATATATTTTGCAGTTCTATGAACTGTTTCTATAGCCAACGGATCTCCTAAAGCAGCCTGATCAAAGATATCCTTGGCTTCAAGCTGTCCATCCTGTTCATATATCTTTTTAAGGCTTGAATCTGCACCCGCTGTATTCATTTTATGTATAGCATACTTGACCATCGCTGTTGCTACCTCTTATGATTTGCTTGTTTATGATGATTCCACCGCCTATTCCCGTTCCAATGGTTAAAAACACAGAATCCTTGGCTTCCTTTGTGGAGCCAAACAGACTTTCTGCATAGGCTGCAACCGTTGCATCGTTTTCAATATAAACCGGTATATTGAAATGCGCCTTCAGAAAACTCACTGCCTCAACATTATACCAGGATAAGTTGGTACAATAGATAATACTGCCTTTTTCATAATCTACCAAACCCGGCACACCAATCCCTATGGATTTAATATCTGTAAGCTGCAGACCTTCCTGTTTGATCAGCCTTTCTATTTCAACCGTCATATCTCTCAAGATAGCTTTATCGTCATGAGACGGATCTGTGTCTATAATACCGCTGCGCACTATCTGACCCTCTTCATTTACCATGCCGATTTTTATTTTTGTACCGCCTAAGTCTACTCCAATGTACATACTTTTGCATCCCCCTTAAATATCGTCTAAAACATCTGTTATTGTGATGTTATTATAGCTTGCCAAATCCACTTCATTAAAGCTCCTGTATACAACTCCGTTAGGGTCCTTAATTATCCTGACAACAGGCCTGTTGGGATATTTTTTATTATTGTCTACTACAATTGCTGTTTCACCGGTACTTAAGGTAATATAGGAACCTAATGGAAAAACAGAAATATGTTCAACCATCTTTCTTACGATATCATAATCAAAATGATGATGTCCTAAAGAAATGAGATATTCAACTACCTCACTTATATTCAACCTTTTTCTATATATACGATTGGAGGTCATGGCATCAAAAACATCGGCCACACTGACAATTCTGGAAAACTCATGTATGGCTTTTCCTTTAAGACCTAAAGGATAGCCTTCTCCATTGTACTTTTCATGATGCGTCAAGGCTATATAGCTGGTGTAAGCACTTATGTCCACACTTTCCTTCAGCATATCGTAACCATATCTTGTATGTCTCTTGATAATTTCATATTCCTCATCCGTCAATGGACCGGGCTTATTCAATATTTCATTGGGAATTCTAGTTTTTCCGATATCATGAAGCAGGGCTCCCAAACTGAGCTCCTTCAGCTTATTTGCATCATAGCCCATGGATATTCCAGTTACGGTTGCCAGCACACAGACATTGGCAGAATGTGCAAAGGTATAATTATCTAAGGTTTTGATGTCCTGTAGATTTATGACAGCATCCTTGACTGTCAAAAGCTCTTCCACAATCTTGCTGACGATATTTCTTACAGGCTTTGCATCCATATTATTGCCGCTCATGACACTATCCATCGCTTTTTTCACAGCCATTCTAGCCTCAAATCTGGTTTCATCACTAACGACGTCTTCAATCACAATGTCCGAGCTGATATTGTCGTTTATATATATTTCCCCTATTCCAATTTCTCTGAATTTGTTTATGTAGGATTCCTTCAGTTTAATTCCGGCGTTTAAAAGTATATTGCCATCAATGCTGTAAATTGTTTTGGCAAGCACCATACCCTCGTTTAATCGTTCTATGGAAATTCTCCTCATACCCATTCCCCCATAACACAAAAATCAATAAGGCTTGTACAAATGAAAATATACATTTATAGCTTAATCTGTTCAGCTATTTCATCCAATTTTCTCAATCTATGATTTACACCTGACTTGCCGATGGGCGGACTCATCATCTCACCCAGCTCTTTTAAACTTGCATCGGGATATTTTAATCTCAATTCAGCTATTTCAGCCAAGCCTTCTTGTATATTGTCAAAACCGATTCTATGCTTCACCAATTCAATATTATTGATTTGGCGCATAGAAGCATTTACAATCTTACTTAAATTAGCAGTCTCACAATTAACGATGCGGATCTGTTCGCCTTCCTTTAAATATACCACATAGTTTCCTTTCCTGTTAACTACTTTTGCGTTTAATTGATAACTGTTAATCAGCTTTTTTATGGATTCCGCATACTCATTATTATTGGTCACAAGCTCCAGATGATAAGTCTTCTCGGGATCGCTTATGGAGCCGCCTCCCAAGAAAACCCCTCGTAGATATGCTTTTTTGCAGCAGGGCTTTTTGACCAATTTATGTGGCAGTCTATAATTGATTCTGATACCTTCTTCCGTTTTTGATAGGATACCCGTTGCCAAAAGTATCGTCTCACCGCCTGTTAGTGTATCTATATATAGCGTATAATTATTATTTTTCTTCAGTTGCTTATTTTTTCTTACAGCTACTCTTGTGTTTATATTAAACAAATCTTTAATCAGTGTAAAAAGCATTCTTGCTATGGATGCATTTTCAGTAGAAAGCTTAATTCCGAAGCTGTTTCTGCCGTGAATCTGTATAGTGCCCGTCATTTTTATCAACGCAGATAATTCCGCCAGGTGGCAGCACTTATCCTCTGTGATTATTTTAGATATTTCGTTTTTTACCTTAGATGAAAAGGTCATACTATTCGCACCTCGTCTATTTCAATACTCCAAGCTTGTTAAATGGCCAAATCCTAAATACTGCTTTACCAATGATATTTGCTCTCTGTACCAGCCCTACATTCTCGGATCTGCTGTCCCGGCTGTGCTCTCTATTATCTCCCAGCATAAAATACTCTCCCTCAGACAGTGACCACTGCTCCTGGGTATATGCATAAGTGGGAAAGCTTGTATAGTCCGGTTGAAGCTCTTCAGAATTTATATATACTTTACCATCCTTCAACTGGATTTCTTCTCCCGGCAATCCAATGACTCTTTTTATGAGGAGCTTGTTTTCTACTTCGTCCTTTAACACCACGATATCCCCGCGCTCTGGTTCTCCTATAAAATAGTTAATCTTTGAAATCACCAGCATTTGTCCTTCATGCAGTGTAGGATTCATAGATATTTGATTTACCAATGCCATTTGGAATACAAAAGTTCTCAATACGATTGCTATTAAAAGGGCTGATATGATTACCTTTATCCAAGATAATATCTCATCCTTATTATTTTTCTGATTTGGGCTTTGTTCCTCATTTACATCCGTTGAATTATTGTTGTTTCCTTCCATCAAGTTCACTCCTTATTTATGGCTTTCTGCTTCTTAAGCTTGCCGTTCACATAGTAGTAATCTATAATTCTCTTCTTGTCCTTTGCAAGCCTTTCTTCATTTATAAGCTCAAAAATTACTTCGGATAAATAATTATAATTATGCCTTAGATAATCCTTTTCTACACTTACAAAATCTGCTTCAATGATTTTTATATTCATATTTCTTATACTATTATAATCTATTTTTACAGGAGATGCATTCTCAGTTCTATACTTTTCCAGTAAATAATCAGGAATGACTCCATTGTTTACGATAGCATAATCAATGGTTATTCTTTCAGCATGTTTATAGATGGTTTCTATATGGTCTACTAAGCTATAGCCTATGGTTTCACCCTGCTGTGTCATTAAATTACTGACATATAGCTTCATAGCCTTGGATTTAGCGATGGCCTTACTAATATCCTTTACCAGCAGATTAGGAATAATGCTTGTATACAGACTTCCCGGGCCTAGTATGATTGCATCCGCATTTAAGATTTCCTCAATTGCTTCGGGTAAAGCCTTACAATTCGATGGCTTTATAAATATCTTCTTTATTCTCTGATTTGTGGTCTGCTGCTTAATCGGTATTTGAGATTCGCCCTTTATTACAGTTCCGTCCTCCAGCTCAGCAAAAAGCACGATATCTTCCAGGGTAACAGGCAGTACTTTGCCCGTTATGGCTAGAACGTTGCTCATTTCCTTCACCGCTTGATCAAAGCTTCCACAAATATCATTTAAAGCAGCAATAAAAAGGTTGCCAAAGCTCTGCCCCTTTAATTCTCCTTCCTTAAACCTATACTGCATCAAGCTTTCAAGAATGGGTTCTGTATTGGCCAATGCCACCAAACAATTACGAATATCGCCGGGAGGAAGCATTCCCATATTCTCCCGCAAAGCCCCGGAGCCTCCGCCGTCATCCGCTACTGTAACAATAGCCGTTAAATTGGATGTAAATCTTTTTAACCCACGCAAAAGCACAGAAAGGCCGGTTCCCCCGCCTATTGTAACGATTCTTGGACCACCTGAATATATACCGGTTTCATAAAGAAGGCTTTTTATAGAATTATTCTTCAAGTCTCTCCCTCCTATAAACTCAGTCTTAACGGTCAATTAAGCCATAATACTATTATATTAAACTGTATGCAGCCTTATGTTTTAGTGATTATCCTCTTCAATATCTCTATGCTCTGTCATGACCCTATGCTTATTTTCCTTAAGCTTTTGGCTTAGCATGTTCACCATGGTTACTGACCTATGTCTGCCCCCAGTGCAACCAATAGAAATAACCAACTGACTCTTGCCCTCTTTGATAAAATTAGGTATGAGAAATTCCACCATGTCCACCAGCTTGTTCATGAATTCAACCGCTTCCGGCCACTTCATTACATAGCTTCTTACACCCTCGTCCATGCCACTGTATTTCTTGAGGCTTTCTACATAATATGGATTGGGCAGAAAACGTACATCAAAGACCATGTCCGAATCCAGCGGTATTCCATACTTGAAGCCAAAGGATACAACGCTTATATTTATTCCTTCAGAGGTACCCCCTTCTACAAAGAGATGTTTCATTTCGTCTTTCAAGTCTGAAGGCAGCATATTCGTTGTGTCAATGATAAAGCTGGCCTTTGATTTGATATGCTCCAGCTTTCTGCGTTCTGCTTTTATACCCCTTATAATTCTGCCGTCCACAGCAAGAGGATGCTGTCTCCTGCTTGCCTTGAAGCGTTTAATCAATATATCATCAGAGGCTTCCAGGAAAAGCACCTCGTAATCAAAACCTGCATTTTTGAGCTCTTCCAAGCTGGTCTGCAGCTGATCAAAGAACTTGCCGCCTCTGATATCTATTACTAAGGCAATATTCTCTGCATTGCTTTTACTTTGACTCCAAAGCTCTGCAAACTTTACAATGAGTGCAGGAGGAAGATTGTCCACACAAAAGTAGCCCAAATCCTCCAAATACTTTATAGACAAGCTCTTGCCTGCTCCCGACAGTCCCGTTACTATTAAAAACTTCATAGGTTCTCCTCTCCAAACAAACTCTATATAAAATTAAATTATTTTACGGCATTGATGATCTGACTGCTGTCCAGTCCTGCTTCCAAGGCAATTCTCAAACCATTATCCAATCTGCCTACATCCTCAGGTTTATGTGCATCGCTGTCAATAACAAACTTAACTCCATACTTTGCTGCTGCCTTTACATGTTCTGCTCTCATAGCACTGCTATGGGAATTAATTTCAAGAGCCGTTCCTGCCTTAGCTGCTATTTGGGCGATATATGCAGTATCAATAGGTATTCTGGCCCCTGGATGCGTAATGATATCAATTTTATGTTTTTCGATGGCCTTAGCTATGGCTATGGTGTTTTTTTCCTTCACCTTTTCTGTATTATAGGAAAAAAACTTTTCCAAATAATTCAGTCCATATATATTCCATGCATCCTTCAACGCTTTTGGCATTACCATCATATGATAGCCTACCAATAGTATGTCAAGATATTTTCTTATTTCATCATTCATGTCAATATCGCCCTCAGTGCTGATGACATTGCATTCCATTCCCAACAGAACCTTAACACCATCGCAATGGGCATTGATTCTGTCTACTTCATCTCTCATCTTGGCAATATTTTTCTTCTTTACCCCAAAGGTAAAATGTCGTATTCCATGATCTGTGATAGCGATCTCTGTAAGTCCTTTGCTTTTTGCAGCCATTACATTATCCATAATAGTGCCTGTTCCATGGCTGTAAATTGTGTGTGTATGATAATCTGCATAAAGTGTAATCAAAACATCCACCTCTTCATAAGTATGCTTTATTTATGATTATATAATATCTTTATTATAAGCAAAACATAATTTGTCATTCCCCATACATCACCAAACAATTTTCGCCTTACCTTCAATTTTCTTATATATATATTATACACTAAGTGCTGTCCAGAACAAAGGCGGCTGCGGCCGCATTTGAAGCCCATGTGCCTATTGCGAATAAAATGAGGAAATTCTGGCACGGGCAATTGAATAAAAAAATGTGTCAGAGCGACACATTAGAATATTTGTCACTCTGGCACATTAAAATTCCCCTAAGATCTTTACCTCTGTCTCCAATTTAATTCCAAACTGATTGAAAACGGTTTGCTGCACATGCTTTATCAAGTCATATACATCCTTGGCAGTGGCACCACCATTGTTTACTACAAAGCCGCAATGCAGCTCTGATACTTGCGCCCCACCTATACCAAAGCCTCTCAGTCCTGCATCCTCTATCAGCTTGCCCGCAAAAAATCCCGGTGGTCTTTTGAAGGTACTGCCTGCACTTGGAAGGTGCAGAGGTTGTTTTGTTTTTCTCTTTTGAGTTAAATCAGACATTATGCTGTTTATTTCCTCTTGATTACCCTTTTTAAGCTTCATTTTGCAGCGTACTACAATTAAGTTCCTAGGCTCTACGATGCTTTTTCTATAGGTAAACTCCATCTCAGCGTTGGTGTATCTTTGAAGCTCCAGATTTTCATCCAAAACCTCTACCCATTCAACGATATCCTTCATCTCACCGCCATAAGCTCCTGCATTCATCGCAATAGCTCCACCTAAAAAGCCAGGTATACCGCTGGCAAATTCAAGACCAGTCAAAGTGTTTCTGGCAACTACCTTTGATAGTGTGGAGAGAAGCACCCCGCACTCAGCAATTACTTCATCACCGGTAATTTCTATATCTCCAAAGCTTTCTCCAACCTTTATCACAACACCGCGTATCCCTTTATCTCCTACCAATAAATTCGTTCCATTTCCTATGACATAATAGGGAAGCTGATGTTGTCTTACAAAACTCAAAGCTTCTTTTAATTCTTCCACCTCTGTCGGTTCTATCAGTATATCAGCAGGCCCCCCCACCTTGAAGGATGTGTGCTGACTCATTGGTTCATTGTACTTTATATGAACGATGCCTGAACCTTCTATATCAATCTTTAAATGCTCCATGGTAAATCCCCCTTAAGGTACTGCATATGCTCTATTATTGAATATTATAGCACATTTTATGCAGTCTAGCTTTATTACAGCCACGATATATGTGATGAAAAAATTCATCCATACAAAAGCTGCAAGTTACATTATACAATATTTTTTAGCTTTGCACAGTATTTATTCCGTATATTTTTGCAGCAGCTCTTTTGCTTCTTTTATAGCTTCCTCCGGTGTTATTTCTCCCATTATTGCCGCTTTGATTCTTGATTGCAGGATCAAGTCTATTTGATCCCAATTTCTGTGTCTTGGTATTGGTTCTACAAAGCTTAGGCTTTGCTGTATCATACTCATTTCCTTATCATTTTGATATATATTTTCACCGGACCTGCGTACCGGAATATATCCATAGTTCTTCAACTCCTCTTGGCCGTCTGCTGAAGTCAGGAATTTTGTAAATTCTATACACATTTTTCGTTTATTCTCATCCTTTTGCTTAAAAACACCAAAGGAACAAGTGCTGGAACCAATGGTTACAGGTATTTCAGCCTTGCCAGTGGGATAGTTGGCCGTTGTAAACTCCATAGAACCGGTGGAAAGATTTCGAATATAGGGTATCGTCCAAGAAGGCGCTGTAATGACAGCAGTTTTTCCATTTATGAAGGAATTGAGTATTTCACTTTGGGTTGCATTTCCAAAGTTGTCAGGAGCAGCATGATAAATGTGCTTAAGCTGGTAAAGCTTTTGCAAGCCTGATAAAGCTTCCGGACTGTCAAAAACATATCTGCCGTTTTCACTGCTTATGATCTCTGCACCGTCGCTCATTAAGATTCCATAAATATGATAGCTTCCAGGCTGTATAAAGGAGTTGAAACCAAACACATCGGGACCTTTTCTCCTGTTTGTATCATAAGTAAGCTGCTTTACAGCCTCTGTAAATTGCTCATAGGTCCAGTTGCCATCCTGCGGCAAAGGTACATTCTTTTCACTAAACAGCTGAGTGTTAAGCAGCAATGTATAACCTGTCATCATCCATGGCAAACCGTACAATTTACCTCTATAGCTGGCACTTTCCATAGCTCCAGGCATAAAATCCGCCCTTTCAGCTTCTGTTATCTCGCCATCCATTTCCTCTAGCAGCCCTTGAGACATAAAATAATAATCACTGCCTACAGGAGCCACATCTGGATAGGCTCCTGTGACTGCAGCTGCCTTAAGCAAGGTATAGCCATTGGTTTCATCCAGCTCCTTGAAGTCTATGTACACACCGGGATGCAGTTTTTCAAACTGCTTTATTTT
>JAQSYD010000070.1 GCA_029256325.1 Clostridia bacterium | reverse complement strand
ATCATTCCCTTAACATCAGTAATTGGAATTAACCCAATACTTGCAAATATGAAAGTATATAGTGTAACAGTTATAGAATCGTATTTTTTGAGTGCATATCTCCCAAATATACTATAAAGTGCGTACCCAAATCCTGATGCTACGCCAGCTAATAATCCACTCATTGTGATTTTTTGTCCTGTTCCCTGCACAAATGCTGTAACAAAAATACATCCGGCAAAGGTTAGCATCAGTGAAATAATCTTTTTCTTTGTAATCTTTTCCTTAAATAGTATTGCAGACAATACCATTACTATAGTTGGTGCGGAGTAAAGAAGTATAGCTGCAATAGATAAGGATGTTTTATTTATAGCAACAAAATAACACCAATTGCAAAATACAAAACTTATTATGCCTGTACCAACAAAATATATGGAATCACGATATGAAATTTTTAATAGGTTTGTGTTTTTGATTGACGCAAACAAAATAAGGGTTATAGTTGCTCCGAAAGATCTTATGAGCACCATTTGTGTAGGTTCGAAACCAAAGTTCGTTAGCTTCTTGCCGAAAATTCCAAGAGTTCCCCATAATATTGCCGCTATAATAACGAAGAAGTAAGCCAATCTTTTTTACTTTTGAATATATTCTTCAGAAACTATTAGTTTACTATCAAAACTAGAATCATTCATTATTATTTCACCTTCAATCTGTTGCAAAAATAAAGAACTATTTAATAAATAGTTCTTTATTTCAATAACACTATGGGTATATTTTATATTAAAATTAAACAGCTTTCTTTTCTTCATTCAAGTAATTACTTATCTGTTTTTCGGATTTTCATTCTATAATCCAATGGCGTAGTTTTTTCATGTAATTTAAATACTCTTGTAAGAGAAGAATTATGATTATAACCTACTTCATTTGCTATCCGAATAAGATTAAGGTCGGTATTTCTTAAAAGCTCTTTTGCTCTTTGAACTCTCAATTTTTGTATATATTCAGTAGGCGAAACACCCATGCTCTTTTTAAACCATTCACTATAATAAGTAAAATGATAATGTTCAATATCTGCTAAATCCTGCAAATTAATATTTTCGTTATAATGTTCATGCATATACTTTACTGAAGCTGGCAAGACATTTTCAAAAATAAGCGGACTAAAATAATGGTATAGTTTTAATAAGCTTTCACCACTATTGGAATTATCTTTAAGTTCACTTAATAATAAAAACCTAATTGCTTTCCATTTCTCATCTAATGAAAGCTCAATACCATCTTTAAGCATGGTCATATCGTTGTCATTAAGCATATAATTCGGTATATCTAAAACCAAAGATTCATTGGGTTTGTCGAATTTAAATGTATGTATATTACTTGGAGGCAGAAAAAACAAATGTTGGTCATCAAGACCAAAATTTTTATGTTCAGTTATAATATCCACACTTCCACTGATGGGCAATACAAGCTGACCAAAGTCATGTGAATGAGTAATAATTATATCCTTATATACTCTGCGTTCACTAAAAATACCATTCATCTTAATCCCCACTATTCTTATAAATTATACATTCAACATATAAATATATTTCGATCATCAAAGCAATTGGTTATAAATCATCTTTGATTTAATATTCGCGATGTGACATGCTTTGTATACAATATACACCAATAATTCTATTTTAGCATATTCTTCCTATTTGTGAAGTAGTTAAATTTTATTTTAAAATACTGTAAATATAATGCTTATTACTGGCTTTAGTCATTTATTCAGCATATAACCTATTAATAAAGCATTTCAGTTAGTCGCTAAATCACACCTAGCATAAAAAGCAAGGCTATGAGCAATAGATAAACTCATAGCCTTCTTAACACGTTATTATTAAGATAAAATCAATCCTTATTATTTCGACTTTCTTCTTCAAAATACTTCACAATTCCCGAAAATATTGACCAGGCGATGTTTTTTCTGTGAGGAAAATCTGAGAGGGGTACTACCTGCGATAAATATTACTATTATTGATATCTCTATAGAAAAATGAGCTAAATCCATAGCTCATTTTTCCTATTTCATTTGTTTTTACTATTTAAACACTTTCATTCTTTCTTCAAGTGGTTGGAATTGCTTTTCGTCCGGTTTAACAGTTGGAGCACCAAATGGCATCTGTGCAATTAGCTTCCAGTTTGAAGGGATAATCCATTCTTTTCTGACTTCATCATCAATGATTGGATTATAGTGCTGTAGTGATGCACCCAGACCTTCAATTTCAAGTTCTGTCCAAATCACAAGCTGCAGCATGCCTGAAGATTGTTGTGACCATATTGGAAAGTTATCCTTATAAGTTGGAAATTGCTGCTGCAATCCTTCAACAATACTCTGGTCCTCAAAATATAGGATTGTTCCATAGGCATTTTGAAATGAACTTATTTTATCTTCCGTCGGACCAAATTTATCTTCAGGGATCATTTTTCTCAATACTTCTTTACTTATATCCCATAGCTTATCATGGTGATTTCCCAATAGCACTACCGCCCTGCCGCTTTGTGAATTAAATGCAGTTGGTGAGTATTTAACCACATGTTCTACGATATCAAGTATTTTCTCATTCGAAATGCTCACGTCCTTACTCAATCCATAAATAGTGCGTCTATCTTGCACTG
Organism: Clostridia bacterium; assembly: GCA_029256325.1. Classification (GTDB taxonomy): domain Bacteria; phylum Bacillota; class Clostridia; order Lutisporales; family Lutisporaceae; genus GWB2-37-7. The sequence continues at coordinate 16,675 of JAQSYD010000070.1, read as the reverse complement.
CTGATCTAAAATCTTTGCTCATTATTTTATCTACCTTTCATTTAACTTTAATATTAATATTCCCATAGAGGCTAAGGAACAACTCTATTGGAATGCCTTTTTCATTTCAAGAACAATCAGATGAGACTTTTCTATAGCCTTAACAGCAATATTTTCTTCAACAATCTCCATTGCATCTTTAGCATCTAAAGTAACGAAGTTTATGCTTGAGCTTCCCTCTATCTGCACTAGATACGCCTGTCTGCCTGTATTTACAGGAAAATCGATTTCTTTATCTTTTTCAAGCTCCAGTACATAAATATTAACGTCCTGATTTATGCGTATCAAAGCATTTCCTTCTTTGCTTGAAACAGCATGAAACCACTTGTTGATCCTTTCATCCCACTCAAACATATAATCCCCATAATTCGGAGTATGTCCTTTCTCATCAGGCTGAATCCAAATTTGAAGGAACCTTAGCATGTCTTTTCCAATATTATGCTCACTATGAAAAACACCTGTACCCGCACTCATGTACTGCATATGCCCACGTGACAGAGATCTTTTATTCCCCATGCTATCTCCATGGGTCAGCTGACCATTGACAACATAAGATACGATTTCCATGTCTTTATGTGGGTGAGTATCAAACCCTTCATTGGTTTCAACCAAGTCATCATTCAGTACTCTTAATATACCGAAACTCATATTGTCTGGGTTATAATATTCGGCGAAAGAAAAGTGGAAGGAACTTTTTAGCCATCCTAGATCACTTTTCCCCATGTTTTTGTTTTCTATCTTTTTAATCATTGTTAACTCCTTAATAATTTATTCATAACTATTTCATGCTTACATGTAGATATCTATTGAATTTTGTTGAGTCTGTCTGCTAAAGCAAATAACTCGTTGTTTTCTTTATCTATTCTGTCTAATATTTTAGTAAAAATACCTTTTGTATCCACGATAAACTCCCTAGGATTATTCTTTATCTTTGTAGCTGCGGACCACTTAGTAGAGTAATTGCTAAGCACATCTTTTGTGTTAACAAACCCATCATAGTATTTCTTTGCAAGAAGCCTTAGTTCTTGTGATTCATGGTTGAGCAGCTTTGGGTACAAAGTACTATCTTCTGCTGCACGATGAACACTCGCCTTCCCAATAAAGGTAGACAAAAGCATCCTAACATGTTGTGCATTTTCTTCCAGAGAGCCTTCATTTAGATAGGTAGAAATCTCTTTAATAAGACGTATTGACTCTTCATGTTGTTTTCTTAAATTCTCTGTAAAAATCATTTTGTTTCCTCCTAAATTTGCATAAACTTTCTGTAATTTATTGGTAATAAAAATCAGTCTTCTATTCGCTTCATTAAAACTATTCTCTTAATAGTAGAGATACTAAAGCTTTGTTACCTTCGACACATCCGCCACAGCCAGTTCCAACCTTTGTAACAACTTGTACTTCTTCAAAGGACTTTGCGCCATTCTTTATTGCCTTCACAATGTCCTGTGCAGTAACCTTATAACAACCGCACACGATTTGATTCTCATCAATCTTTTTTCTCAGCAATAATTCGCTCACTAGTTCTTTATTGCTTACTACACACCCTCCACAACCTGTGCCTACCTTAGTAGTTGCTTGAACTTCTTCAAAGGACTTTGGACCATTATTAATAGCATTCTTTATATCCTGCTCTGTAACATTAAAACAACCACATACTATCTTGTTTTGAATCATTTTATCTTCTCCTCTTGACTTTATAAGCTTTAATACTAAAGATTTCAACATTTCCTATATATCCTCCAAATATTTAATGATCAATTATACTTCAATGATGGTTTTTTCCAATAATAGATATCTAGCTATTGAATATTATTTAGATCTAGCAGTATTTTTTCCACATCAATTCCATGAACTGTCGCTGCCTGTTCAATGCTTTCAGCTTGGGAAGCAGGGCATCCAATACAGCGCATGCCAAAATTCATAAGAGTTTGGACCGCTTCTGGTCCTAAATTTACAATATCTCTAATAAGTGTTTCTTTTACAACTTTCATTTTTATATCTCCTTATATTAGTAATATATTTACTCTGTCTTTGTTGCTAGGTTCATTTAATGACCATTTAATCCCCTTTCCATCAAACTATTACTAATTAGTAATAATATTTCAAAATACAAGGTGCTCTTTATCTTGCACCTTATAATTTCTTTAGAATATTTAATAAAATATTTTTTTCATCTGCAGTTAAAACATTGAAAATTTCGTTTATGTTTTCTACATGCTTAGGAAATATTTCGCTAATCAGCTGCCTTCCTTTTTCCGTAATACTAATTAGATTAACCCGCCTATCTTTCGGATCACCACACCTTTTGACTAAACCTTCTTTAGCCAAATTATCTATGACAACAGTCATATTACCGCCAGTAGCTAGAGCTTTCTCAAGTATTTCACTTATTCTTAAATTTCCTTTGTGATAAAGAATTTCAAGTACAGCAAACTGGGTTAGTGTTAAACCTCCCTCTTTAATTGTCCTTAGCTCCTTTTTATGGACCTTTTGGGTGCTTCGGCTTAATGCAATCAACAATTTTAGATTTAAATCACTTAATTCACCATATGATATTTTTTTATTGCTCATGTATATAATATATTACTAATTAGTAACATCGTCAAGTGCTTTTTTACTTCTAATAAAAAATTATTATTTCAGCAACTGAATATCCTGATATTAATTAGGTCAAATATAGACTTAATATATAAAAAAAGAAATCAAGCAGCGCTATTGACGCTATCTATCTAATTTCATAAGGGATAGAGCAACCTACTTAGTTACTACTATGTGGGTTGCTCTATCATTCAAATCCACTTTATTTCCCTATTTCTCCGCTTCGCCCTGTGGTGTCAAATTTCTCTGTTCTTCCTCAAAATACTTCACAATTCCCGAAAAAACTGACCAGGCGATGCGTTCCTGATAGTGATCTTGGGTCAAAAGCTGCTCTTCCTCTGGGTTTGACAGGAAACCGCATTCTACCAATGCACCGGTTATATTATTGCCTTTGAATATATAAATATCGCTTTTGGGTTTGATCTTTCTGTTATTGCCTCTGTCTATCACTGCAAGGAGCTCTTCTTGTATATACTCAGCCAGCTTTCTGCTGCTGGCATCACCATCCTTATAAAAAGTCTGAGCACCATAATATTGACCTTGCGGGAAGCTGTTGAGATGTATGCTCAGGATAATATCTGCCTCGCTTTCGCTGAATATTTTCATTCTATTCTGTAAATCCTCCAGCTTTCTTCCGGTTCTTTTTGTTTCATCATATAAGCCGGTATCATCCTCTCTGATCATGAGAGCGACACCACCTGCCTGCTCTATTAATCTTCTAAGCTTTAAGGCAATCTTTAAATTAATATTATCTTCTTCCTTCCCGGTAACTCCAATGGCTCCATTATCTCTTCCCCCATGTCCCGCATCAATGATAACCACCATATTCTTGATGGGAAGTGAGGCTGTTCCAATGGCATCCTGCGATGCGTAAGAAAATATCACTGCAAAAATAACCAGGAGCATGATTCTATACATTATACGAGACATCAGTCTCCTATTCACGATATAAACCTTCAATTGCATCACCTCATTTAAGTATTCATTTTATTGATATTTATTGTAATGTCACAATATGCATGACCAAATTCTTTATGGTATAATTAATTCATTTCCATATATTGTGAAACATTATGAATAAAGCAGTTGTATTAAATAATAAACAACTGCAAAGCATCACTATAAATATAATATTAGGGAGGTTTATCAATGGTAGACAGCAGAATTTCGAAATTCGCCAAAGTACTTGTGAATTACAGCTTAAGATTAAAGAAAGATGATTTTGTGGTAATTGAAGGAAATATTCTTTCAGAACCGCTTCTGAAGGAAGTCTTCAAGGAAGCAATACAAGTAGGGGCACATCCGTTTATTAATGCGAATCTTGAAGGCATCAATGAAATCATGCTAAAACAAGGCAGTGATGAACAAATATCATTTGTGAATCCTATTGAAAGAGCATTTTATGAAAATACCCAGGCTATTCTCACAGTTCAAGGCTCTAACAATACAAAAGGACTTATCAATATTGATTCCCAAAAACTTAGCCTACGTGCAAAATCGAGAAATGAGCTTTTTATGAGCATGCTGAATAAAATGGCCAGTAAGGAAATGAAATGGTGCGGTACACAATTCCCCACACATTCTGCCGCTATGGATGCAAATATGTCTCTTTGGGAATATGAAGAATTCTTATTTGAAGCATGTCATTTAAACAGCGATGATCCGGTATCAGAATGGAAGAAGATTCATGATGATCAGCAAAAGCTTGTTGATATACTGAATACAAGAAGTCATTTTGAGTTCAAGTCCAAGGATACCCAACTTACCTTTGATACGGAGGGGCGTAATTGGGTTAATTGTGATGGTCAGGTAAACTTCCCTGATGGAGAGATTTTCACATCGCCTGTTGAAAATTCAGTAAACGGACATATTAGGTTTTCGTATCCTGCAATCCACATGGGTAACGAAGTTGAGGACGTTTTACTCACCTTTAAGGATGGAAAGGTAGTAAATGCCGCAGCAAAGAAGGGTGAAGAGTTCCTAAAGGAAATTCTTAAAACGGATGAAGGCGCCAGCATGGTAGGCGAGATTGCCATAGGCACGAACTATAATATCAAAAAGTTTACAAAGAATATATTGTTTGATGAAAAACTAGGCGGCACAATACACTTGGCAATAGGTGCATCACTTCCCGAAACAGGCGGTCTCAACCAATCTGCTATCCATTGGGATATGATCTGTGATATGAAGGATGGCGGTGAGATTTACGCGGATGGAGAATTGATATATAGGGATGGAAAATTTATAATATAAAGGGTTAAAAAAGATGAGGGTCGCTGTGGACAGCGACCCCTACGTGTTTTTGTATGCAGTTATTAGTTTTTGACCTTCTTGTCTTGCTTTTTCCAATACAGCTTCCCGGTCTTTTACATGTTCATTATCCACATCTGCCACCGTTATATGTCCTACCAGCTTGGCATTAATGCACTTATGATAAATATCCAGCACCTTTAAGGTACAGTCGAAATAGCTCTTTTCCTCAGGAGGCCCACCTGTACATACAGCAAAACCCAACCTCCGCTTTCTGCTAATCATGGTGCTTTCCAGTACATACTTACTTCCCCAGACTGCCTGAGTTCTATCTATAAAAGCCTTCAATTGCGATGTAACGCTATGAAAGTAAACAGGTGTCGCTGTTATAACAATATCAGCCTCATCCAGTATTTTGTAGGCTTCCTGCATATCATCCCTAATTACACAGCCTCTTTGCTTTAAACAGGCATTGCATGCGGTACAGGGCATGATATTCTCTGCAGCAGTATATATATGTGTTACTTGCTGCTTCTCCAGCTCCATACCTTCTAAAACTGCAGCAAGCAAAGTATCGCTATTCTGATTTTTTCTAGGACTGCCATGTATGGCTGCTATTTTAATCATTTGTCAGCTTCCTTATCTCCTGATTGTTTAAACTGATCGCATGTTCTCTGATCCCCTGATCCTTAATAAACAAATTCGGTGCAATCTCATAAAGCGGAATGATGACAAAAGCTCTTTCATGCATTCTAGGATGTGGCACAATAAGCTTAGGATCATTGCTTTCAAAGCCTTCATAAAGCAATATATCGATATCTATTGTCCTTGGCCCCCACCTAATCAGCCTTTCCCGCTTCAGCTGATGTTCTACCTTGCTGCAAAGCTCCAGCAGTTCATATGGAGGCAATTCAGTTTCAATTTCTATTACAATATTCAAAAACCATGCCTGCTGTTCAAACCCTACCGGGGCAGTTTCATAATAGGAGGATTGCTTGATGAGCTTCACTGCATTATTAGCTTGCAGCATTCTTAAAGCCTCCTGTATATTTGCTTTGACATCCCCTATATTGCCCCCTAGTCCTAAATATGCTCTAGGCATTTCTTTTTCTCCTGATTTCAACGCCAAAATAATCAAAAATACCGTTTACAGGCGCTTCCGGCTTCTTTATTGTTAGCTCTATTTCCTGTACTTTTTTATGCTTCTTTAATATCTCCCTGGCTATATTTTCGGCTAAGGCTTCTAATAGCTTATATTGCTTTATTGTTACATGGTATTGAATAATTTCATATACCTCTGCATAGCTTACAGTATCAAAAACATTATCACTATTACATGCCTCTTCTAAGTCCACATGCAGCACTGCATCTATTATAAACTTTTGCCCCAGTTTATTTTCTTCCTGCAGCACGCCATGAAAGCCATAAAAGCTTAAGTTCTTCATTAAAATTTTATCCATTGCTTTTCCAACCTCTCACAACAGCATCTGTTACCTTTGCTGCTCTTAGATTCTCCAATACATCATGCACTCTTACGATGTCTGCACCTTGTAGTATTCCCATCACTGTTGTAGCGATAGTACCCTCCACTCTTTCCTTTGGAACCAAATCCAGTATTTTTCCTATAAAGGATTTTCTTGAGGTTCCCAGCAATATGGGACAGCCTAAATCATTCAATTCTCCCATTCTTGCCAGCACAATCACATTCTGCTCTGCTGTTTTGCCGAAGCCAATGCCGGGATCTAATATCATGTTTTCCAGTCTGATGCCTGCTTGAAGTCCTAGATCAATAGAGTGCCTTAAAAACATACAGATTTCTTCCATGATGTCTCTACTGTACTCTATGCCAAGTTGATTATGCATGATGATAACCGGCACCTGATGTTTCGCTGCTACTTCAGGCATTTTGGGATCCTTTTGCATTCCCCATATATCATTTATGATGACTGCCCCTGCTTTTACTGCAGCATCAGCAACCTCAGCCTTATATGTATCAATGGATATAGGCACATCTATTTCCTTTGCCAATCTCTCTATTACAGGAATAACTCTACTTATTTCTTCTTCAAGGTCAACCTCAGCAAAGCCCGGTCTTGTAGATTCTCCGCCAACATCAATGATATCTGCACCATCCGCCACCATTTGCTTTGCGTGATGTACAGCTGCTTCAATGTCAACAAAGTCTCCACCATCTGAAAAAGAATCCGGTGTTACATTTAATATACCCATGATATATGTTTTCTCACCTAAGTTCAATGTATATTTGCCTACTTGAATAGGTGACTTCCTATGAAAATTAGTTAAAATGTTTCTCATGTTATCCTCCTGCTATTTCCCATTGTTTATTAAGGACATAACCTCAGCACGAGCGGCAACATCCTTGTTGAAGAAGCCTCTTACAGCGGAGGTCACAGTCTGAGAACCTGGCTTTTTAACACCTCTCATGGTCATGCACATATGTTCTGCCTCCACAACTACCACTACTCCATAAGGATTAAGCGCTTCCATTAAAGAATCAGCAACGGTTGCAGTTATTCTTTCCTGCAGCTGCGGTCTCTTGGCAACTGTTTCTACAATTCTGGCCAGCTTGCTCAGACCACACAATCTGCCGCCCTTTGGCAAATAGGCGACATGTGCCTTCCCGAAAAATGGTACTAAATGATGTTCACAGGTTGAGTAAAAAGGAATATCCTTGACTAAAACAAGCTCCTCATATTTCTCTTCCTGAAAATAAACCTTTAGATGATCCTTTGGATTTTCCTTTATACCTGAAAATATCTCTTCATACATCCTGGCTATTCTAGCAGGTGTTTCTTTAAGCCCTTCTCTGTCAGGGTCCTCTCCTATTGCTTCCAATATATCTCTTACAGCTCTTTCAATTTTTTCTTTATCCATAATTTACCTCTTTTTATGTAATATTTTTATGTAGGGTATAACCAAGGTGTCACCCCTTAAATTCTGATTTCATTATCTATAAGCTTCTTATACGCATCATAAATCATATTTGTATTTTTATATCCGGAAATATTATAGATGATTTTATCCACTTTACCCACAGGTGTTATACCCATCAGGGAGTTCGTCACAAATGCTTCATCTGCATTTAATAACTCTGCAAGCTCATAACTTCCTTCCTCAAGCTTAAGCTTTAGGGCGCTGCAAATTTCTATTATGTGGCCGCGAGTTATTCCTGCCAGTATTCCGCTTTCTATCTCTGGCGTATAAATACGATTGTCTTTTACCCAAAATATATTTGATACTGCTCCTTCACAAAGCTTATTATGAACATTTAAAAAAAGGGCTTCGTCATAGCTTTGCTCCTTTGCTTCCTCTTTAGCCAATATATTTTCCATATAGTTTAGAGATTTTATATGACAAATTGGTGAATAAGGATTGCGTTTTATGCTGCTTATCCACAAAGAAATACCTTTTTCTAGGTATGACGCCTCCCTATGATAGGGTGACAATGTCATAAGTGTTGAATCCCTATTTGCATCCCTAAAGCAAATGAGCTTAAGTCTTCCATGTGTGATATTGAGCACTTCTACCAGCTTAATTGCTCGAGAATATATCTTATCCATATCAAGGTCTAACTTGAGACCTAACTTATAGCAGCCCTTTACCATACGCTGATAATGCATATCTACAAAGCAGGGGATGCCATTATTTATTAGTATTGTTTCAAATACGCCATAGCCATACTGAAAGCCTTGGCATGAAGGCTGTAAAAATACTTCTTCCGTTAATTGATCATTATAATAAAAATGCATGCCTTCACCTATTTCTCATTGCGCAAGGTCCTAAACAGCGCTTTTGCCTTATGCAACGTTTCCTCATATTCAAGCTCAGGGTCTGAATCCCAGACAATTCCCCCCCCTGCTTGGAAAAATGCAGTATGATCTTTCATCACGATGGTCCTTATGGCAATATTTAAGTCCATATTTCCATTAAAATCGAGATATCCTATGCTGCCGGTATAAATATTTCGCTGCGTAGGCTCCAACTCATCAATGACCTCCATAGCACGTATCTTAGGCGCACCAGTTATCGATCCACCAGGAAAAGCTGACTGTATCACATCTATCGCTTTTATATCATCTCTCATTTCCCCTGTAACTGTTGAAACAAGATGATGTACCGTAGCATATTCTTCAAGATAAAACAACTCAGGTACCTTGATCGTCCCCGTCTTTGATACCTTTCCCAGATCATTTCTTTCCAAGTCTACGATCATAAGAAGTTCACTTTTATCTTTTTCACTGGATAAAAGCTCTTCTTTGTTCGCTTCATCTTCCCCATGAGTTTTCCCTCTTGGACGCGTACCCTTTATGGGTCTTGTTTCAATTATTTTCTCTTCTATTTTCAAAAATCGCTCCGGAGAGCTGCTCAATATCTGTCCTTCATCAAAATCCATATAGCAGGCAAAGGGTGCAGGATTAAACTGCCTTAACCTGCTGTACAGGCTAAAGGAATCTTCTTCCGTATGACATTTAAAGCGCTGAGTCATATTCGCCTGATAAATATCTCCCGACCTGATATAATCCTTTATACGCTGCACTGCTTTCATGTAGTTATCCTTGGTAAAATTGGACTGAATTTCTCCACAGGCTATTCCCTCTTTGATATTTGTATATACTGGTATCCTGCTGAGCTTTTTCTTCAACATATCTATTTCAGCTTCCGGCTTTTCTTTTAATCCATGGGCAATCATGTAAACATCATTGTCTTTGTGATCAACCGCTACGATTCGATCATAAAAACCAAAGCAGCAATCCGGTATATTATTCTCATCTATCGCTGTTCTAGGCAGTTTTTCGATGCTGTGACAGAGGTCATAAGAGAGAAAGCCCACTGCACCACCTAAGAAAGGTATAGGATGCCTATCTTCTGTCTTATATTGATGCATCAAAGCCCTAAGCAGTTCAAAAGGGTTTCCCTTTAATTCCTTGCTATGCTCTCCCTCAGTGATGGTAATATTCTCATTTTTACTTTTGAATATTAAAAAAGGGCAGCTTCCCATGAAGGTAAATCTTCCTAATCGATCATTTTGCATGCTGCTGTCCAATAAAAAACAATAAGGATCATCTTTGAAAGCATGAAATAGTTCAAAGGCTGTATGCTGTGTTTTAAATTTTTCTATTATCATTCTACCATTCCTTTAGCCAATATAAAGTTTAATGAAGTTATCTAGAAGCGCCATACCCTGTTCTGTTAGTATGGCTTCTGGATGGAACTGCACGCCTTCTATGGGATATTCACGATGTTTCACACCCATTATTTCTCCAGCCTTTGTTTCTGCTGTAACTTCGAGACAATCAGGCAGGGTTGCTTTATCCAGTACTAGGGAGTGGTATCTCGTAACCCTAAGCGGATTATTTAAGCCCTGAAAAACACCTATATTATAATGCTGAATTTCATGGACCTTTCCATGAACAGGCTCTATTGCCTTCACAACTTTAGCACCGAAGGCCTGCCCAATAGTTTGGTGTCCCAAGCATATTCCCAGAATAGGTATGCGGCCTTTGAAGGCATTCACCAATGCTAAGGAGACACCTGCTTCATTCGGTGTGCAGGGTCCTGGTGAAATTACAATCATATCTGGATTAAGGTCTTCAATGTCCTTAATTGTAATGCTGTCATTCCGACGCACTACAAGCTCTTGCTTCAACATCTGCAGATATTGAACAAGATTATATGTAAAGGAATCATAGTTATCTATCATTAGTATCAATTTTCCATGCTCCTTTGCAGGTTCTATGCTTTATATAATTATTTTGATATTGCCTACTCTCGAATGTATTTTTTTCTTATAAGCTTCTGTATATGCTGCTGAACCTTTTCTTCTATATCAACATTGTAGGTTTCCTCCAGCACAAACATCATAGATACAGCTACTTGGGCTACATCCAAAAGCTCTTCAGACATTTTCTCAATCACTTCTTTTTCTGTCATCTCAAATTTTTCACCATTCAAGCCTCTGAATTTCCCAATGATCTGTGCCAATTCTCCTGCTTCCTCCATAAGCTTAAGTGCTGTGGATTCAATATTTGGCTTTAAATTATTCAGTCTTGGCAAGCTTATACTTTTGTATTTTATACCATTATTCTTCTCCATTTGCTTTTCCCTTACCCCCTTATTCAGGCTTTCTGTTATTTAATTCTTTTCTTTTTTGTCTTAGTTTTTCTTTAAAGCAGTATAGCGATATATTTTTAATATTATCTATCGTGCTCTCAATAAATTGACAGCCGGAATGATATATTTCTTTATCCTCTGCAGCTGTTCTAATCACGCTGGCTTTACAGTCAAGAAAAAAGTTTAGTTTAAGCTTAAAGATAAAAGTCATATCAACAGGTAAATTCAAGTTGGATTCAATTAATACACCGCCTGCACTTATATTCTTAATGACCCCCGTAAACTTTTTATCACTGTTATAAATTGAAATATTATTAATGGATATGGGAGTTGCTACAAAACCTATATTACAATCAACCCTGTTGAATTTTCTTTTTTCTATTGCATTGAACTCACTGTCTGTTGGCTGCTTTATAAATATGAACCTTTCATTTTTAGCCGTTACCTTTGTATAGAATTCAAATATATTATCTTCATCTACAACGATACAAAGAATTTCTTTATCTACAGGCACTTCCATATCCGCTTTTAATTCCAGCATGATTCCTTCATCATTTAATTGTTTTATATTTGCATATATTTCATAATCAATGAAGGGCGCTAAAATGATGATTAATTGCCCTTTTACTAAATTCATAAGTAGTCTCCTATTCAGTGAAGTAATGGATATATTATTTATATTATATCAAATTGTGTCGATATATAAAAATATACTTAAATAATATAGAGAACATGAAAATGAATATTCTCTCACAGTATATAGTCTACCTTGATGCAAATTTTTTATATCACTTAATTCTAGCTGGACTTTGCTGTTTCGTTATTAGGCTTTTATGGACTTTATATATAAAAAATCCCCCAAACATAAGTGTTTGAGGGATCTGCAATTGCAAATATTATCTCTTTGAGAATTGTGGTGCTCTTCTTGCTTTCTTTAAGCCGTACTTCTTTCTTTCCTTCATTCTTGGGTCTCTTGTTAAGAAACCTGCTCTCTTAAGAACTGATCTTAACTCGCCATCTACCTCAAGAAGTGCTCTTGAAATACCATGTCTGATAGCTCCAGCTTGACCTGTATAGCCACCGCCATGCACATTAGCAACTATATCGTACTTTGACAACGTGTTTGTTAAAACTAATGGTTGTCTAACAATAAGCTTTAATGTTTCCAATCCGAAGTAGTTATCTATTTCTCTTTTATTGATTATTATTCTTCCTTCACCTGGAATAAGTCTTACTCTTGCAACAGAGCTTTTTCTTCTACCAGTACCGAAATATTGTAATTTAGCCACAGTAACTTCCTCCTCCCGATTATATGTTTAGCTCTAACACTTCTGGTTGTTGAGCTTGATGTTCATGTTCTGTACCTTTGTATACTCTTAGCTTCTTAAGCATTTGTCTGCCTAAGCTATTATGAGGAAGCATACCCTTTACAGCTTCATATACAGCTAATTCAGGCTTTGTTGCCATAATTTTTCTGTATGGAGTTTCCTTAAGTCCACCTGGATATAAGGAGTGCTTTCTATACATTTTTTGGTCTAGCTTCTTTCCTGTAAGAACAACCTTCTCAGCGTTTAATATGATAACGTGGTCGCCTGTGTCAACGTGTGGTGTATAAATAGGCTTGTTTTTGCCTCTTAATATGCTTGCAACTTCACTTGCAAGTCTACCAAGTACCTTGCCGTTTGCATCAACAACGTACCACTTTCTTTCTATTTCATTAGGCTTTGCCATGTATGATTTCATTTCTTACCCTCCTCGTATTGTTTCCTCCAACTGTCTGCTTCCTCATGAGAACATCCCACAATGCCTGCATGGATTCTGCCTTTAACAGTCTTTAGTGATCCGGGGCAGTGGATCATATTTTACAACATATATATTTTAATACATTGTGCCACGCGTGTCAACCTTTAATAAAATACTTTTTCCAAATATAATCCATGCGCCGGTAATGTTATGCCTGCTCTGGTCCGGTCTTTTGACGCTATAATTTCAAAAATTTGATTTGCATCGATTCTTCCTATTCCGGCATAAAGCAACGTTCCTGAAATAATCCTTACCATGTTGTATAAAAACCCATTGCCGTTGTATGTAAGCTTTATAAAGTCATCCTTTTGCTCAATCTTAATATCGTAAATTGTCTTCGTTGTATCTTTTATACTGCTGCCTGTGGACATGAATCCATAAAAGTCATGAGTGCCTACAAAGCCTTTACTGGCTGCAACCATTTCATTGATATCCAGCTTATCTCCATAGCTTACATGGTAAGCCAATGTACGATATAGAGCAGTGGGCTGTTTGCTGTTTAAAAGCAAATAGCTATACTGCTTGCCCTTAGCGCTGTATCGTGCATGAAAGTCAATATCAGCTTCACTGGAAGCCTTTATTATGATATCCTTTGGCAGCACGGCATTTAGCGCATATGCAAATCTTTCAGCCGGTATTTTACTTTCAGTCATGAAATTTGCAACCTGACCCAACGCGTGCACACCTGCATCTGTTCTTCCTGAACCGTTGAGATTTGGCGTGGTACCTGTAATCTTTTCTATTGCCCTTTGTATCGTTTCTTGAATTGAATTTGCATTTTTTTGTGTCTGCCAGCCGCAGTAATTGGTTCCGTCATATTCAATTATCAGCTTTATGTTTCTCATAGGCTGCTCCTATTTATTTTAACTCATATATCAGGCTTTATACTTTAATGGGTATATTTTATTAACTATATTAAAGTACAATGTCAATGCTATATCTCCAATAGGGAAATCATCTGAGCCTGGGTCGAATCTTAAGATCATTCAGTCGTTCCTCCCTCAGGATGACATAGCAAACACAAGAAGCTTTTATAACATTGATATAAACTACGTACATACGCTGTCGGAAGCAAATTCGTTCCTTAGATAGCAAAGGAAATATCACTATATAATTATCCCGTAAATATGATTGCCACACAAAGCAATACAGTTAATAAGGATGCTGCATAGTCAATTCCTATAAGCTTTAGCTGCTTCATTCTGGTACGATTTTCTCCACCTCTATAGCAGCGGGCTTCTATTGCAAGTGCAAGCTCTTCAGCTCTTCTGAAGGCACTGATAAATAATGGCACCAATAATGGTATCATAGCCTTGGCTCTGCTGAACAAATTGCCGCTTTCGAAGTCAGCTCCTCTTGCCATTTGCGCTTTCATAATTTTATCAGTTTCATCCAAGAGTGTTGGTATAAATCTTAATGCAATGGTCATCATCATGGCCAGCTCATGGGCAGGAACACCTAATTTTCTGAAAGGATTTAACAGCTTTTCAATTCCATCTGTCAGAGCAATCGGTGATGTTGTCAGCGTAAGCAGTGATGCTCCCGTAATCAGGAACATAAGCCTTAGTCCCATGTAAACTGCTTGATATAAGCCTTCCCTTGTTACAACAATAAATCCAAATCCAAATAATCTTTCTCCGGGAGTCATAAATATATTAAAAATAAGTGTTAATACTATTATAATTGCCAGGGGCTTCAGGCTTTTGAGTATTGTTTTTAGAGAGATCTCAGAAAGCCATATTACAGCTCCTAAGTAGCCTAATACATATATATAAGGAAAAAATCCTTTAATAAAAAACAGTATTGAGATATAGACTATCGTTGCCAGTATCTTAACCCTCGGGTCTAGTCTGTGTATTGCAGTTTCTCCCGGTATATACTGTCCAATCGTTATATTTTTAATCATTCTAATTGCTCCTTAGATATTTAATAAGCTCTTCATAGGCTTCGTCTACTGAAATACATTCTTTTATACTTAAGCCTTTCTTATTAAGCTCATTAACAAGATGAGTTACTTGTGGTACATCCAATCCTATATCCTGTAACAGGTCTGCTTGCTTAAAAACATTTCTGGGTGTATCTGTTAATACAATTTGACCCTTGCTCATTACAATGATCCGATCAACTAAATTTGCGATGTCCTCCATACTATGGGATACCAGTACCACTGTTAGTTTTTGCAGCTGATGCAGCTTCTTTATTTCTCCCAATATTTCATCTCTTCCTTTTGGGTCAAGACCTGCTGTAGGTTCATCTAGAATCAGTACTTTAGGTTTCATGGCAAGTACGCCTGCAATAGCTACTCTTCTCTTTTGCCCTCCGCTTAGTTCAAAGGGAGATACATCTTTTAGCTTGTCAAAATCCAAGCCTACCAAAGTTAAAGCTTCTTTTACACGTGCCTCTATTTCCTGTTGGGGTAAACCCAAATTCTGTGGACCAAAGGCGACATCCTTGAACACCGTTTCTTCAAATAATTGATGCTCCGGATATTGAAATACCAGACCCACTGTTTGACGTATCTTTTTTAGTGCAACCCCTTTTGAAGTAATATTGATTCCATCTATTATAATGCTGCCGCTGCTTGGTTTTAATAGTGCATTTAAATGTTGTATGAAGGTTGACTTGCCTGATCCTGTATGCCCTATCAGACCCACAAACTCTCCGTCCTCTATCGTAAGACTTATATTATTTAAAGCCTTATGTTCAAATACAGTATCTTTCATATATACATGGGTTAAATTCTTTATTTCAACTGACATAGCTCCACCACCATTTCTTCTACAGTCAGCACATCAAGGGGAATATTGATGCCCGCTTTGTGCAATCTGGCGCAAAGCTCTGTAACCTGTGGCACATCCAACCCTACGCTTTTTAGTTTATCTATTTCAACAAATACCTGCTTTGGCGTTCCTTCTATAATAACATTACCACGCTGCATAACAAACACTCTGTCTGCTTGTACTGCTTCATCCATAAAATGAGTGATCAGTATAATTGTAATACCCTCTTCTTTGTTGAGTCGCTTTATCGTAGCCATTACCTCTTTACGACCTGAAGGATCCAACATGGCAGTAGGTTCATCCATAATGATGCATTCTGGTTTCATGGCAATAATTCCCGCAATGGAGATTCTTTGCTTTTGACCCCCTGACAAATAGTGTGGTGCATCTTTGGCATATTCCTGCATACCAACAGTCTTTAGCGCTTCATCCACTCTTTTTCTTATTTCTGAAGGCTCTACACCTAGATTCTCAGGTCCAAAAGCAACGTCTTCCTCAACAACTGTAGCCACAATCTGATTATCAGGGTTTTGAAACACCATACCAGCCGTTTGTCTTATATCCCATGTGTTCTCTTCGTTTCTGGTATCCAGACCCTTCACATAAATTGTACCCTCACTAGGAAGAAGTAATGCGTTAAAATGCTTTGCTAAGGTAGATTTGCCAGATCCGTTATGTCCTAACACTGCCACAAACTCACCTTTTTTAATTTCCTGAGAAACATGATCCAAAGCTAATATTTTATTATCATCGTGACTTATATATTCAAATACAACATTTTGTGCAGATATAATACTTGTCATATTATTCCTTCTTTACTTTTAAATTGCGCCGAATGCGCTACGTATATTATATAACAATTATTTCATAAAGAAAATACTTGAATGGGCTGGCTAATTCATCTTACTACATAGGACGAAATTAGCCAGCCCATTACATTATTCTACATAAAAACATAGGACTAAGTAAAAACTTAATCCCAGTTAATATTCAATGAGCGCTTGCGTGAATTGCGCGCCAAAATGCAGGCGCTTAAGCGCCTTCCTTGTGCATTTTGTGTGCATCGCACCGCG
>JAQSYD010000186.1 GCA_029256325.1 Clostridia bacterium | reverse complement strand
ATACTGGGACCAAGTCTAAAAACGCTAGATGTTGAAGCCATGAGAAGTGATGCAAAAAAAGCGCTTAATAACTTGGGTATGGCGGTAGATGATTGGCTGCCTATTGCCGGACTTCCAGTTGGATATATGCAGTTTGTTGAAATTGCAAGAGAAATTGATAAAGCAAATATGAAGCTATTGGTGTTTGATGAGCCTACTGCCGTGCTTACAGAAAGTGAAGCAGATAAGCTTTTGGAGGCTATGAGAATTTTAGCAGCGAAGGGCATAGCCATTCTTTTTATCACGCACAGATTGGACGAGGTACTTGCAGTAGCGGATAATATGACAGTCATGCGTGACGGTGAACAAGTTGGCGTAATGACCCATGAAGAGGCTACCATAGAGAAAATTGCACAGATGATGGTAGGCAGAAAGGTTGACCGGATTGAAAGAGTAACGAAGGTGGATGATGACAAAGCTGAAGTAGCTATGTCCATCAAGAATCTTCGTGTTGACATGCCTGGCGAAGTAGTTAAAGACATCAGTTTAGATATCAGAAAAGGTGAAATATTAGGCATAGGCGGTTTGGCAGGTCAAGGTAAAATTGGGATAGCCAATGGTATTATGGGTTTATATAAATCAACTGGTGAAGTTTATAAGAATGACGAAAAAATCGTTTTGAATAATCCAAAAGAAGCAATAAAGAGCAAATTAGCCTTCGTTTCTGAGGATCGTAGAGGCGTAGGTTTGCTTTTGGATACTTCAATAGAGCTTAATATAGTCATGACAACTATGCAAATACATGATAAATTTCTTAAGCCTTTATTGGGTATGAAATTTTTACAGCTGCAGGATGGCAAGGGCATAAGAGCTTGGGCAAATAAAATGATCAAGGATTTAGATATCCGCTGCACCGGCCCTACACAGTTTACCAGACGTTTAAGCGGAGGCAATCAGCAAAAGGTTTGTATAGCCAGGGCACTTACCCTTGAACCGGATATACTATTTGTATCAGAGCCTACTAGGGGAATAGACATAGGGGCAAAGAAGCTTGTTTTGGATTTGCTGGTTAAATTGAATCAAGAATTAGGAATGACTATCGTTATGACTTCCAGTGAGTTGGGTGAATTGAGATCTGTATGCGACAGAATTGCAATTATATATGATGGACAGATTGAAGGAATATTAGGACCTAAGGCATCAGATGTTGATTTTGGACTTATGATGGCTGGAGAATACAATGCCCATGCAAAGGAGGTTATCTAGATGAAAGCAATTTGGAATAATCTAATTAATAAATATGGCTATCCAAAAGTATTTATAACAATATTCCTAGCGATACTACTTGCAGCGGCGGTTGTTCAGAAACAAGATATACCAATGCTTCTTAGAGATTCATCAGCTAGAGTGGGCATGTTCAGTATTCTCGTACTGGCTTTGGTGCCTAGTATTACATCAGGTACAGGACTTAACTTTGCATTGTCAATTGGAATTATCTGCGGAATACTATCAGGCTGTATAGCCATAGAAATGGATCTTACAGGCTTTAGAGCATTTTTTACTGCAGTGTTTATTACAATTCCTATTGGTACAATTGCAGGTTACTTATATTCACTGATTCTTAACAGGGTTAAAGGCGATGAAATGACCATAGGAACCTATATGGGCTTCTCGGTAGTTTCACTGATGTGTATCGGATGGCTGCTGCTTCCCTTTAAGAGCCCTGAAATGATCTGGGCATTAGGTGGAAAGGGTTTGAGAACAACTATAACCTTGTCAGGGAAATTTGATAAGATATTGGATAACTTTGCAGATATTAAATTCCTGGGAATGAACCTTCCGGTAGGAACAATGATATTCTTTGGAATATTATGCTTATTGATGTGGTTATTCTTAAAGTCCAAAACCGGAGCAGCTATGCTGGCAGCAGGTGACAACCCCAAATTTGCTACTGCATCAGGTATTAATGTAGATAAGCAAAGAACGATTGGAACCATATTATCCACTGTTCTAGGTGGTATAGGAATTATCGTATATGCACAAAGCTTTGGATTCTTCCAGCTGTATCAAGGACCTCTTATGATGCCATTTATAGCAATATCAGCAATACTGATTGGTGGTGCCACATCAAGGAAAGCGACAATTTCAAACGTTATTTCAGGCGTAGTGCTTTTCCAAGCATTATTAACTATTGCATTGCCTGTTATCAATAAAATGACGCCGGAGGGCAATTTGTCAGAGGTTATAAGAATAATTGTTCAAAACGGAGTTATTCTTTATGCCTTGACTAAGGTAGGAGGTAATGATTAGCATGAGTACACAAGTCGAAATAAAAAATAAAAAGACAAAGAAATTTGATTTAAAAGGGCTACTAATAAATAATTCAGTACCTGTAATGTTCCTTATAATATGTCTTGGAGGCTGGATAGCATCTGGGCTAAACGGGACCTTCGTATTAAGAGAGCTAGTCGATAGAATCGATAGAAACTTACTGCTTGTAATATCCTTGATAATACCAGTAATAGCAGGTATGGGATTGAACTTTGCTTTGGTAGTAGGGGCCATGGCAGGACAAATTGGTTTGATTGCAATAAAAATATTAGGGATAGGCGGATGGCAGGGACTTGCTGTGGCAGCACTTATATCTTTGCCTTTTGCATGGATTTTTGGTATAGGAACAGGTAAGCTGTTAAATAAGACAAAGGGACAGGAAATGATAACGAGCTTGATTTTAGGTTTTTTCGCAATGGGCTTGTATCAGCTGGTATTCCTGCTTTTTATGGGTACCATAATACCTGTAAATAATCCTGAAATCATACTAGACGGCGGCGTTGGTCTAAAGAATGCTATAGACTTAAAGGTTATTAAATATTCATTAGACAATATATTGTCTATACCTGTTATGGGCATCAAAATTCCCTTGCTTTCCTTTGCAATAATAGGCTTTTTTGGCTTCATGACAAAGTTCTTGCTTAAGACAAAACTGGGTCAGGATTTCAGAGCCTTAGGACAGGACATAAAAATAGCAAAAATATCTGGAATAGATGTTGATAAGAAAAGATTGATCGCTATTACGATTTCTACCGTGTTGGCAGGTTGGGGCCAAATCATGTTTTTGCAAAATATCGGTACATTGCAAACATACAGCAGCCATGAGCAGGTTGGAATGTTTGCAGCAGCAGCCATCTTGGTTGGAGGAGCTTCTGTAACAAAAGCAACGATAGGTCAGGCCATTTTAGGAACCCTTTTATTCCACACCTTATTTATTGTTTCTCCTAATGCAGGTAAAAATCTGTTTGGAGATGCTCAAATAGGGGAATTTTTCAGATCCTTCGTTGCTTACGGCGTAATCGCAATGTCTTTGCTGCTGCATGCATGGCAAAAACATATGAATGCAA
>JAQSYD010000069.1 GCA_029256325.1 Clostridia bacterium | reverse complement strand
TTTCCAGCCATAGCAAGAATCAAACCAAGCTTACTGCCCCAATTTTCTCTTTTTTCTGCCATTGAGAGTACCTCCTTTTTAAATCTCTTTATTTAAACGTCATATGACATCTAAACCATAATAATAGATATTAAATATACATTATAATGCATCTAATTGCATTATGCAATTCACATTCGTGAATATTTTAAATTTTTAGAAAATAAAATAATACTGGATTATTACTAGAATTTCAATACATATTCAATAAATTTTGCAATTGTTAAAATATTAATTAAACTTGATTTATGACAAATTCTGCACTCTATATTTTAAAATAATTTAATCTACTTCAGATAAATCATCTCAAAGTGTTGTATTTACATTGTTCTAATAAGTTATAATTTTAACAAATTTGCAATTTCATAGATTTAATATTGCATAAAATCTTGCAATATTAAATCGAGCTGCTGCAGAAATTCGTCAATAAAATCAGACCTATAGGAAAATACTGCTAGATTTCTATTTTTCCCTTAAAATCTGACAAGCTCTTACAACCATTGTTTTCCATATATTGAACCATACCCTCAATAATCTCTATTGGTGCATTTGGATTTACAAAGTTATAGGTTCCTATTGCCACAGCATCTGCTCCTGCCAGCATAAACTCAATGGCATCCTGCCAGCTGCTGATGCCTCCCATTCCGATAACAGGGATATTCACTGCTTTTGCCACTTGATACACCATACGTACTGCTACAGGTTTAACGGCAGGTCCGGATAGCCCGCCTACCACATTGGCAAGTATGGGTCTTCTGGTATTGATGTCTATGGACATTCCTAATAAAGTATTTATTAAGGATAAACAATCCGCACCAGCTTCCTCAGCTGCCAAAGCAATTTCAGTGATATCCGTTACATTGGGTGAGAGTTTTACTATTAGAGGTACTTTGCAATGCTGCTTTACAGCCTTTGTAATACCGTACACCGAGTCGCATTTTGTACCAAAAGCAACTCCGCCTTCTTTTACATTCGGACAGGAGATATTAAGCTCTATGGCATCTATGGAAGTGCCAAGCTTGTCTGCCATTTGACAGTATTCCTCTACTGTATTTCCTGCAATATTTGCTATTACCGCTGTATTATATTTTCGTAAAAATGGCAGTTCCTGCTGTAAAAATACTTCTATTCCGGGGTTTTGCAGTCCGACACTGTTTAATATTCCTGCAGGAGTTTCTGCAATTCTAGGTGCTTTATTGCCTTCCCTCGGCTTTAGTGTAAGACCCTTTACAACGACAGCACCTAACTTGCTCAAATCATAGTACTCACTATATTCTCTGCCAAATCCGTAGGTACCCGAGGCGGTCATGATGGGATTTTTAAGCTTTAAGCCACCAATATCGACTTCCATATTAATCATCAAACAAAACCTCCTTCGCATTGAATACCGGACCATCCTTGCATACCTTCTTATGATGCCACTCTCCGTTTTCTTCTTGTATTTTGCAGGCACATACAAGGCACGCACCTATGCCGCAAGCCATGCGTTCCTCTAAAGATACATAGCATTCCACATTATTCAGTTGGCAAATTTCCATTACCTTTTTCATCATGATCTTTGGACCACAGGTATAAACTACATCATATTCTGTGATATTCTTCTTCAGTTGGTCTGTAATATATCCTTTGTGGCCGGCACTTCCATCCTCCGTTGTCAGGTAAACCTTATTGCAGCTATTTTCAAAGGCTTCTACTTTATACGTACAGTTCCGAAACCCCAGATAAGCATCACAATGAGATAAGCTTTTAGATAGCTCCAGCAAAGGTGCTACTCCTATTCCGCCTCCAACAACAGCACACTTCTTTCCTGCAAGCTTTGGGAAACCGTTACCCAAGGGTCCCATTACATCTATAACGCCAGTCACCTGCTTCGATATTTCCTCCGTACCTTTTCCCACGATGTGATATATTATTGCAACTGTACCTTTTGTCTTATCAACGCTATGAATACTGATAGGCCGGCGCAGCAATGGATAAAGTCCGGTGTTCACCCGAAGATGTACAAACTGTCCCGGCATAGCTAAAGCTGCTATATTTTCTGATCTAAATATCATTTCAAATACACCCAGCGTCAATTCCTTATTATGAATGATTTCGCATATCTCATTTTTCATATCTACACCTACCAATCTCAATCTCTAGCTCAAGCCCAAGCTAATTTATTCTTTTTGCCTAACTCGCTGTTAATGTCATCTCTCATCTTGATTGCCGCAGCTCTGGCTGCAGCAGCATAATCCTTTTCACTGTACTTTTCGTTATACTCCTTTGATTTATATGCCGCAATGATACCTCTGGAGGAATTAACGATTGCTCCCAGCCCATCCTGGTTAAAGCAAGCAGCAACATCCTCTGCCGTACCTCCTTGTGCCCCATACCCGGGCACTAAGAAGTATGTATTCTTCATGATATTTCGCAGCTTTGATGCTTCTTCTTTATAGGTAGCTCCTACTACTGCACCTACAAAGTTATAGTCGCTGCTGCCCCTATAAGGTTCTCCCAGCCTTACAACCAGATCTGCCACATGCTCATAGATCGTCTTGCCATTGCATACTAGATCTTGCAGCTCTCCGGAGGATTTATTTGAGGTTTTAACCAATACAAATATACCCTTCTCATTTTCATGGCAATGCTTTACAAAAGGCTCCAAAGAGTCCGTTCCCAAATATGGATTTACTGTTACGAAGTCCGTGTTGATGGAATACTCCTTATTTCCTAAATATGCTTCGGAATATGCTTCAGCGGTACTTCCAATATCACCACGCTTGATGTCTCCTATAACCAAAAGTCCCTTGGAAGCAGCATATTCACAGGTTTGCTGAAAGCATTTTACACCTTCAATGCCATATTGTTCATAAAAAGCAATTTGAGGTTTAACTGCTGGTACAATATCATAGATGCTGTCAATCAATCCCTTATTGTAGGCAAGAAATGCCTTTGCCACACCCTCTGCAAAGCTGACAGACTGTTCTTTTGCTGCTTCTCTTATGTAGTCTGGAACATAATCCAGTCTAGGATCCAATCCAACCACTGTGTGATTTTTACACTTCACTACTTTTTCAATCAATCTATCAACGATCATTCTAAATCCTCCTATAAACTTTTAATTAATGTAATTTTTTATTTACTGATAAGCTATTTTGCCCTTCACAATGGTATATACAACCTCGCCTTTATAGCTTCTGCCATGAAAAGGCGTGTTCTTGCCTTTGGAAAGGAAAGTGTTTTTGTCAATCCTAGTTGTTTTATTTAAATCTACTAGTACCATATCTGCAAGCTCACCTACTGCAATTCTACCCTTATTGATGCCGAGTATCCTGCTGGGATTATAACTCATTTTGGCAGCCAATTCCTTTAGACTGAGAACTCCTGTATCTACCAGCTCTGTGAAGCATACAGCAAATGATGTTTCAATACCAGAAATACCGTTTGCCGCAATTTTAAAATCTTGATTTTTCTCACTTTCGTGGTGAGGTGCATGATCTGTGGCAATTGCATCAATTGTACCATCCTTCAAGCCCTGCTTTACAGCCTCCATATCCTCAGGACTTCTTAAAGGTGGATTAACCTTGCAGTCTGTATATCCAGCTGTGATTATCTCATCGCTTAAGGCTATATGATGAGGCGTTACCTCGCAAGTAACCTGTATCCCACGCTTTTTTGCTTCCCTTATAATATCCACGGTTCCTCTGGTACTTACATGGGCAATATGGATTCTAAAATCCGCTTCAGCTGCCAGCATAATATCCCTAAGGACCGGCAGCTCCTCCGAAAGCTTTGATATACCTGGCAGGCCAAGTTCTTCAGCCTTTTTGCCTTCATTTATTAAACCACCCTTTACTAGGCTATGGTCTTCACAGTGATCTATAATCAGCGTGCCGTACTCCTTTGCTTTTAACAGTGCTTCCAGCATCACAGCATTGTTTGACACCGGTTGACCATCATCGGAGAAAGCAATTGCACCAAGTTCCTTAAGTTTTTTCATATCTGTAAGACTTTGACTTTGCTGTCCTATTGAAACAGCTGCTATAGGCAGTACATGTACAACAGCATCCTTCTCTATAATCTCTAACAAATTTTTCAGCATATCCTCATGATCAATGACCGGCTTGGTATTCGGCATGCAGCAAATGGTTGTATAGCCACCTTTAGCTGCTGCATTTGTGCCAGATGCAACCGTTTCCTTATACTCAAAGCCCGGCTCTCTTAAGTGGCAGTGCATATCAACCAGCCCCGGTAGTAAAGTCAAACCCCTTCCGTCAATAATCTGATCTGCCTCAACGTCGATTCCCACACCTATTTGCACAATGATCCCATCTACGATCAAAATATCACTGTCTTGCGGATAAGAATCAATAGCATCAACAATAGATGCTTTTTTAATCAGTATGTTCACATCTAAACCTCCTTAAATATTTATCAATAGCGTGTGCTGTCATTGTAATGAAAGAACGTAACAATTGTTGTGTTATCCTGAGGAATCTAAGGATTTTAGGACTCTTCGCAAGCTCAGAGTGACAATCCTTGGTTTAAGCCGCAAAAAAAGAGAGCAGTATATACTACTCTTCTTCAGCGATGGACACGCCATCCTTGTTATCAATCTCATGAACCATAACGACAACTATTTCGTTTTTGGAAGTCGGCACATTTTTGCCCACAAAATCAGCTCTGATTGGCAGCTCTCTATGGCCCCTGTCTACCAATACAGCTAACTGAATACTTCTAGGTCTTCCCAAATCAACAATGGCGTCCATTGCTGCTCTGACAGACCTGCCTGTATAAAGTACATCATCTACTAGAATTACTATTTTATCTGTAATATCAAAACTTATTTCCTGCTTGCTGTTGATGGAAGACTTCTTTTCATCATCTCTATACTGAGTGATGTCAACCATTCCTATAGGAAGCATGATTCCTTCGATCCTATTTACTTTGTCAGCCAAGCGATAAGCTAAGGGGACACCCCTAGTGTGTATGCCTAAAAGTACAACGTCTTCTACACCTTTGTTTTTCTCAATGATTTCATGAGAAATTCTAGTCAGTGCCCTGTCCAGTGCTTTTTCATCCATTATTTCTGTTTTCAGCTTCATATTTAAACGCCTCCAAAATAATTTTAGGTAAAAAAATAACTGCCATAGGCAGGTATAGACATAGAACTATTTCATTCTAATATCCTTCCTTGCCTCACAGGGCTAGATTAAAGGTTTATTGTAGAAAATTTTATCATAGTTGCATATCAATGTCTATACTATTTTCTAATTTTATTTAAAATGCTGGTAAAATACTCCGGTAACGGTGCCTCAAACTCTCTATATTCACCAGTCCTGGGATGCACAAAGCCTAATATTCTGGCATGCAAGAGCTGACCTTCTGTATGAAACTTCTGCTTTTTATATCCGTAAACAGGATCTCCTACAATAGGATGCCCGATATGAGCCATATGTACCCTGATTTGATGCGTTCTGCCCGTTTCCAAACGCGCCTCTATCAAAGTGTAGCTTTCAAATCTTTCCAACACAGTGTAATGGGTCACAGCCTTTTTGCCGTTTCTTGATACGACGGCCATTTCCTTGCGGTCCTTAGGATTGCGGCCTATCATAGTCTCAATTGTACCTTCATCCGTTTTCATCCTGCCCTCTACAAGGGCATTGTAGCAGCGAGTGATGCTATGTTCCTTCAGCTGCTCTGACAATGAAACGTGCGCTTCATTATTTTTAGCAATAACAATGATACCGGATGTATCCTTGTCTATTCTATGCACGATTCCCGGGCGCATAACACCATTAATACCGGATAAATTATCGCAATGACTGAGCAGCGCGTTTACAATCGTGCCGGTATAATTGCCATGTGCAGGATGTACCACCATACCCTGGGGTTTATTAATTACAATTAAATCTTCATCTTCATAGACAATATTAAGCTCTATATTCTCTGCAATTACCTCTAAAGGCACAGGATCAGGTATATGAACCTCTACATGATCCCCCATGCGAAGCTTATAATTTGACTTTGAAGGCTTTCCCTTTACCAATATGGCTTCTTGTTCTATGAGCTTTTGTATGTAGGAACGGGATTGTCCTTCTATATTTTCTGATAAAAAAGCGTCCAAGCGCTTCCCTGTCTGCTGCTCATCAATTGTAAACATCATTTTGTCCATAATAATCCTTCTTTTATGTAATGCTTCTTTGTTCTAAACTTCCTTTGTAAATAAAATCGCTATGCTTAAAGCGATTGCTCCAACTACTACCGCTGAATCTGCGATATTAAATACAGGTGGGAAAAAACTGAAATGTATAAAATCTATGACAAAACCCAATCTTATTCTATCTATAAGATTGCCAATCGCACCACCAAATATCAGAGATAAGCAGATTGTATAAAAAACATATTTCTTAAACATCTTAAAAATAAAATACAATACCACCACAGCAATAATGCTTGTCGATATTACAAAAAACCATCTTTGATTTTGAAACATGCCAAAGGCAATACCGAAGTTTTCTACATATGTAAATTCCAGAAAGCCGGATATTACATTATAATCTCCCATAGGCATAAGTCTTGTAACGGTGAGATATTTTGAAAATTGGTCCAATGCTATAACAGCTGCAATAATTAATATTGGATACACACATATTCCCCCTCATGCAATTTATACTTATAAATTATAGCATATAGGATAAAAAATAACACCTATATTAAACAAAAGGCGCACGAAGCACAGCATGAATTCTGCCATTCTAAGTACGCAGCTTAAAGAATATATGCATTGATTTATCGGTAATACTTCATGAAGCGTCTGTCATTCTGAACGCAGTGAAGAATCTTAAGACGCTTCGCAATCTCAGAGTGACCGCCTACATCAATCATTACACATTCCTACTCCAATTGCTTTTTATATCTTGTGTTGCTTACTTGATCTACATCCTCCACATAACCAAAGCTATCCTCATGGTCGAAATTATTGTCAGACATTCTCACATTATAATCATTCAAAGCTTGCCAGGTGTCTTCTCCATCAAAGCCCACCTCATCATCCATGGTGATATCTCTGAAAGAGTATCCCAGATTAGGCATAACTTGTTCCTCTATAGGTCTGCCCTTTTCTTCATCGTCTATTTTTTGCTCAAAATTGTTTTCGCAATGTATACAAAATCTGGCATGAGGTACTATCTCAAGTCTGTCTTCCTCAATATTCTTATGGCAGGCTTCACATTCGCCATAGCTTCCATCCTCTATCTTCTGCAGTGCTGTATCAATCTCACTCAGCATATATTTATCATTAATTCTAAAAGATTGATTGACTTCAGCTTCATAGGTTTCAGTTCCCATATCTCCAGGATGATTATCATATGATGAAAGCTCACTGGTGGCATCTCTAAGGGACACATCCATACCCAACCTGTCATCTAGCAGTGAATGCTCTCTTTCTTTTTTCTCTTCGTTTAAAAGCTCTTCAAAATGCTTTAGCTTGTTCTTATCCAAAATATCAGCTCCTTCCTATTGTTAAAGATTGTCTTGAACGATTTTAACGATTTCTGCAATAAAATTACCAAGTATAGGTATATTTAAAAATACGGATTGACGAAGAAAGTATATCACTACAGCACCGAGTATTGTAAAACCGATAGCCATTCCAAATCCTCTAGCCAATCCTGCAATAAAATTGTTGAACAACATCGTTTTTGGCTTTGACATCATCGTGACATAGTCACCGATTTTCGCCTTTTCAAGCATAAGAGAGATTTTTTCTACCCTGCTTTCCAACTCTTTAACTTCAGCCTTGTTTATATCCATATTATCCTCCTGAAGTCCATAAAAATAACACCACGATATTTCTTCATGGTGTTATTTTCTTAATATTTATATAAAAATATTCATTTTCAAATTAGTAGGAACCTTTTCGCATATCTTCAAAGTAATGCTTCAGCCTATTAATTTTCTCTGCAAAAGTTTCAAATTGTTCAAAGCTTAAGCTTTGTTCTGCATCTGACAAGGCACAGGCCGGATCAGGATGCACCTCCACGATTACGCCATCAGCTCCTACAGCCAAGGCTGCTAAGGACATTGGCAGCACTAGTTCTCTGATACCTGTGCCATGACTGGGATCTACAATAACAGGCAGCTTACTGAGCTTTTTAAGAATTGGAACTGCCGCTAAATCCAAAGTATTGCGAGTTATATTTTCAAAAGTTCTGATACCTCTCTCACAAAGTACTATCCTGTCATTTCCTTCCGCTGCTATATATTCTGCAGCCATCAAGAAATCTTCTATGGTAGCTGCCATACCTCGTTTTAATAAAATCGGCTTATCTGTTCTACCAACCTCTTTTAATAAGGAAAAGTTCTGCATATTTCTTGAACCTATCTGAAACATATCAACATAGTCGTAAATAACAGCTACATCCCTAGGATCCATTACCTCTGATACAACAGGTATGTTTTCATTTTGAGAGGCTGCCTTTAGCATATCAAGTCCCTCCTCTTTCAGTCCTTGAAAAGCATAGGGAGAGGTGCGGGGCTTAAAAGCTCCACCTCTTAATATTGCAGCTCCCTTACTTTTTACGTGCTGTGCTGTTGATAAAATCATTTCACTGCTTTCTACAGAACAGGGTCCCGCGATTATTGTAAAATCTCCATTACCAATCACTATATCTTTAATCTTTACCGAAATACCTTGATTATTTTCTTTTGATATATATCTTAAGTCCATTTTGTCCTCCTGCGCTATAGCCCTTATCTCAATATGTTGCGCAATTTGCTATTTTAAATTATTCAAATTGAATAAACATATACAGCTGCTATTAATCGCACAAATATTTTTTGTTAGTTCATGTTAAAATTAGTGCGATTTACATTGTTATTATCCCACATTTTTTGGTTTAATTCTACAAATAATTAAACTCTTTCATTAAAATGAAAGAGTTTAGTTTTTACAACTCGTTTAAATTTACATTCAGGGCTTCCAATTCAGATTCAAGAAGAGTTCTAAACCTGGTCTTAAACACTTGTACCTCTTTTTTAAGGTTTTCATATTCTCTATGAACATCTACAACACTTCTGTTGGCTTCTTCAACTATTCTCTTCGCCTGTTCCTCTGCCTCATGTATAATGACTTCCGACTTCTTTCTTGCATTTATCACGACATCCTCGGCAGTGGTCTGTGCTACTACCAGTGTATTTTGAAGAGTTTTCTCCATCAAATTATAGCTGTCCACCTTATCATTTATTACTGATAGCTTATCTTTTAATTCGCCGTTTTCTCTATATAGCTTTTCAAAATCTGTAACAACCTTATCTAGAAACTCATCGACCTCTTCTTCTTTATAGCCTCTCATCACTTTTTTGAATTCCTTATTGTGTATCTCCATTGGAGTTAGCATAATTTCAACCTCCCTTAAACAAACTTCTTTATAGTAATTCTTATTCTATCCTTTTTCGTGTTACCTGCTATTTCTTCTAGAATAATTCTGCCTTTTCCTCTTATTGAAATAACATCGCTTTGTTTAATTACTTTTGAGGTTAGGTCCTTTTCTTCCCAGTTAACTCGCACTCTACCGGACTTTATTAACTCTGCAGCCTTAGTTCTTGAAAGTCCGAAGCTGGCACTTATTATGCTATCCAGTCTCAAGGAAGCAACTGTGGCATTTATGATCTTTTCTTTTTCTTCAATTATACCTGCTTGCTCTACAAGCTGTACCTTTACGGGCAGGCTTCCTACTCTATCAATATTATACAATATGTATTCTGATACTTCTTTACTGCATACAACATAGGCCTTATCCTCCTGAAGAATAATATCTCCCAGCATTTCTCTTTTTATGCCGGCACCTATTATGCTTCCTAAAAAATCTCTATGGGAGGGTTTTTTTACCCCTTTGTTGTACCAGGAAAATTCTAATATTTGATAGGACTTTTCAATGTCGTCCATATCATAGTCTTCATGATATATGATGTAGAGTTTTCTTTCGCTATTTTCAATTCCACTCTCAACATCATATTCAATGTTTTTTTCTTGCTTTAGCAGACCCTCTACAAGCTTTTGCTGCCTGGGGTCCAAAAAAGTTGTGGCCTTGTATGTAAAATTTTTTCTGCAATATTCTATTGCATCAAGAATCTTATTGACCAACAACCTGTCATCATAGTCTGTAAATTTCTCAATTACCTTGCTTCTATCCAAACCAAACCGCTCCTAAAAGAAAAGTCTTATCAAGGTGTAAGTAAGGGGCTGAATAATGTATTGAATACAAAGCATGGCAACTAATGGTGATAGATCTACCATTTCAAAGTTAACATTAAGCCTGCTCATAAGCTTTCTAAAAGGCTCTAATACCGGCTCCGTTACATTAAATAGCAGTGTGATATATTTGTTATAGGGGTTATACCTCGCCCAAGATAGAACAACCCTTATTACAAGCAATAAATTAACCAGCTGAAAAAAAACACTCAATGATCTAATAAGTAAATATTCCATTTTATCACTCACATTCTTTTGTTGTATTATAACTATTTTAACCAGCTGAAAATTCCTTCTAAGTCGAAATCTTCTCTGCCAATTCCATTTTTAAGATTACCTAAAATATCAACATTTGATGGTGCAACCACTACGATTCCGTTTGAAACCTTCTGAATTGTTCCATCCAATGCAAAAACTGCACCGCTTATAAAATCAACCATTCTTCTGGCTACGTCCTTATCAATGTTTTCAAAGTTGATAATGATTGGCTTCTTGCTTTTTAGATTGTTGCAGATTTCTTGTACCTCATCATAATTTGTAGGCTCAACCACCACTACCTTCATTGGTAGGGAAGCAGAATGCAAATTCACTACATTATTCTTCTTCACGGATGTTACTGATTCAATTTGCGGTTTTGTAGAGGTTGCTGCAATCTCCTGCTCCTCAATCTCCTCCTCAATATTATCGCCTATACCCATGAAATATAACACTTTATTAAAAAAATTTGAACTCATTAACTTTACCCCCAATTAATTCTAAAATAACTACTTATTATAATTCCGTTTACCAAAAATGGCGGTTCCTATTCTAATCATGTTAGCGCCTTCTTCAATAGCAATTTGATAATCATTACTCATGCCCATCGATAGGTACTTCATGTCTGTATTGGGTAAATTCATCTGAGCAAGCTCATCGAATTTTTCCTTAAGTTGTCTAAAAACAGGCCTTACGCCTTCGGGATCTTCCATGTAAGGCGCTATTGTCATCAAGCCTTTAATACGAATGCTGCCAAATCCAGAAATGCTTTTTACAAAATCCACTGCTTCTTCTAAACCTATTCCGAACTTTGTTTCTTCTTCTGCTACATTGATTTGCACTAACACATCCTTTGTAATATTGTTCTTCTCGGCTCTTTTACTGATCTCTTCTGCTAATTTAATGCTATCAACAGAATGGATAAGCCCTACTTTATCTATTATATATTTTACCTTATTCGTCTGTAAATGCCCAATAAGGTGCCATTTTATATTTTTTGATACTGCATCATATTTATCCATGATTTCCTGCACCTTGTTTTCTCCAAGGTCAGCTATGCCGCAATCAACAGCATCGTTTATTCTTTCTGGGTCTATGGTCTTTGTAACTGCTATTAATGTAATATCCTCATGATTTCTCCCACAGTGATGGCAGATTTTTTTAATTTCTTCCTTAATATCAGCTATATTGACTTGAATATTATCCAAGTGATTCACTCCTTTAGAAAGCTCCTGGCAGCATTTGATCTTGTTTCACTTTGTCAACTGTCGTTATAACTCTGTCGTAGGGTTTAAGCTCATAGTTTTTGCTGTCATATCCCTTGTCGTCTTTATCTAGATTTTCTACTAAAGCTTCCTTTTCATTTGACATTGCAATTTTTATAGGTACGAACCTTGCCATACCGCTTCTTTCTATAAACACACCCTTAAGACCTTCTTTTTCTACAATACATTTTAACGGCACGATCAAGCCTTCTTTGTGTTTTGTGATGATCTCTACATTTGCTGTTCTGATTCGCTGAAAATCCTTGAGCTGCTCACCTGTCCTAACAACGATTAGATTTCCATTTTCATTACCCTCATCAAAATGCTTTAATGTACCACTCACCACTGTATTGTTATTGTCCTTAAACCTCACTTGTATGCTTTTACCTATATCATCCTTTGTAAGGATCCCCTTGGGTATTACAGAGGCAATATACCATTCAAAGTTGTCAACGACCTTTACGCCTTCCAGTTTCTCTTCATTCTTTTTATTATTCTTTTCACCTGCTGCATTTATTATTTCCAGAATACTTGAAACCTTCAATCCTTGAATGCTTTCTGGCTTCAGCACAGCCTCATAGCCGTCCAGCTCATAGCTGACCAAGCCGCTGGTGCGCGCATATACAACATTGGAATTGTTCTTTTGTATTTCTTGTAAGGCAGCCTTTTCATTCATAAGCTGCTCAATATTCTGACCACTGAAGCTATCAGTGCCCGCCACTAAAGACTTTTTGTATACATTAGCAGCAAGCTCACTTTTAACCTCTTCCAGTCTTGAAAAATTACCGGACTCTGTTACAGTTTTAAGTTCGCTTATACTATTCTGTATATTCGCATCAATTTTCTGCTTATCTGCTGCAAAAAAATTGTTGTCTGCTTCCGCCTTTTTGATTTCTTCTATTCTTTCATTAATTTTGTCAATTTTAAGGGAAATATTCTCATCTGCACCGTCATTCTTAGATATATTTAATATTTGTTTGCCAATGGATACTCGTTCCCCCTCATTTGCCTTGTAATCTGCCGCTGTTCCACCGGGCAGAGCCATAGACCACTCATTCTTAATAAGCACGCCTTGGGTTGCAATACTATTCTCCATAGAATCATATTTTACCATTTCAGTTTCTATCTTAAAGGCAAAATACCTGAATATATATGCAATACAAACCGCTAAAAATAAGATGGTTATGATATGTATCGAGGAAGATTTTTTCTTTTTTGACTTTTTTGCCATAATACCCCGTGCCTCACAATATGAACTATGGTTAACTTTATAAAAGTTGCAGTTTGAACACTGCTGTTCCCTTTTGGTTTACCTTATATATTTCTCCATCAAACTGTTTAATCCTTCAAGAAATGTATAATTTATTAGCTTCAGTTAAAAATAGTGCTACATACCTATTTCCATTTTTTAAAGGTATATATCAATAGGTATTTGCATATTAAACTATTGTGATATATTATTTGTTGACGTCTGGGTATAGCGCAGCTTGGTAGCGCGCTTGAATGGGGTTCAAGAGGTCGCAGGTTCAAATCCTGTTACCCAGACCATGTTGTTAATTGCAAGGGCTTGAAGCCCTTTTTTACTTTCAAATAATAAAGTGGTTGCAGTAGAACGGAATATTGGAAAACCGACCATTTGATTTCTATGTAAAAATTAGAAGGAGAGTGGTCTTTTTGTTATTAAAATTTGCAATCAAGGACTTTATAGACGATAGGAAATTCACCAACTTATCAAAGCAATCAATTTCAAGCTATGAGAATACACTTAATGACTTTCATGGGTTCTGCGTTGAAAGAGAAGCAGTAAATATCGAAGATGTTACAGCTAACATTACAAAATCTTATTTAATGGGATGTCAGAACAAAGGGAATAAACCTGCTTCAATAAATCATAAGCTGAGAAACCTTAAAGTATTTTATAAGTATTGTAGCAATGAAGAAATCATAATAGAAAAACAAAATCCTACAGCGAAGCTAAGTTAT
Organism: Clostridia bacterium; assembly: GCA_029256325.1. GTDB lineage: Bacteria > Bacillota > Clostridia > Lutisporales > Lutisporaceae > GWB2-37-7. Next base: position 26,358 of record JAQSYD010000069.1, on the reverse strand, counting down.
CAAAAGGAAGAATTAAAAATCATTTGTTATACCGAATACCATATTACTCAAATGCTTAACTATTATAGAAGGTTAAGCCATAGAGAGAAGTCTTATTTTGCATATCGTGATTATGTTATTATCCTCACTTTACTTGGTACAGGAATAAGATTAGGCGAACTTTGCAACCTTACTTGGAATGATATTGATATGAATAATGATAAGATAACCGTTATAGGCAAGAAGCGTATTCAAAGAACTATACCTTTAGTTGATAAGCTAAAAAAGGAACTATTAGAATTGAAATATTTTAAGGAAAGCTATTTTAAAACCGAAGAAAGAGTTAACTCTGTTTTTACTGATAATGAGAATAATAGATTATCTGAAAATGCTGTGCAGAATGTATTTAAAAGGCTAAAAGAAATCATGAACTTTAGTGATGTACGCCTATCCTGTCATACTTTTCGCCACAGTTTCGCCAAGAATTGGATAATGTCAGGTGGAGATATATTCAGCCTTCAGAAAATTCTTGGTCATGCAAAATTAGAAATGACTAAAAGATATGCTGATTTGTTTATGTCTGCTATTCAAGAGCAGAATGATAAATTTAATCCGTTGAATAACATTAAGGTGTAAAAGAGAGCAGTATCAACTGCTCTCTTTTAGCTATATCGAAAAGAATATTATTAACTATACTCTACCGAAAAACACTCCCACCCTTTAGTTTCCAATTATCGATTGCTATCGCAATATCATCTGATAATTCTCCACAATTATTTAAGCAAAGTGTACCTTCATAGCACAAAAAGAATAACATGCTAAACAGCGAGCGTAAATTTGCTTTAAGTGACTTTTCAGAATATCCTTGTTTTTTCTTAACCACAAATTGTTCTTTTTCAAAATCAATTAGATGGTTCATTGCTTCAAAAGATATAGATAAATGAGATGCGTGAGTATTCAGATGCTTTCTTAAGTCATGGAAATGTCCTTCAATTTCTTTTGCAATCTCTCCTACACTTGGCTTTTTATCGCTTAAAATCTGTTCAACTCTATCAGGTCTTTTTTCTATATAGCATAATAACTCAATGCTTTCGATAGTAGGTCTTAAAAGAGCCCCTGCTTCTTGCCCAAGACCCTCTATCACCAAACAGAAAATTCCTTGACATAAGTTGCTTCCTTTAACAAGAACAAGGTTTGCTACTCTTGAAAAAGATGTTGGATTTAGTAAGTTATCTAATAAATCACTAATTCTTTCAATTAACTCGAAACCCTCAAAAATAATATCTGCTTCTACTTTAAGTACAGTTTTAAGTGATTTAATTGATACTTCTCTTGTTTCCCACATAAACAAAACCCCTTAACTTTACAAAATTATTATCATCTAATATCATCATCAACAGAAATACAATCATACTTTTGTGTTTCATAAGTTCTGATTATTGAATTTGCGTAACCTACATACTAATTAGCAATTTCTATGTTTCCTTTTTTAAATGACTTACTTATATGTTCAATAATATCGTAATATTGGTCTAATTGTTCTTCAGGGCATGAGAACATGAATGTATTTATAGAGCCTTCTCCTACAATCACCCTCGCATAATAGACAGTTTTATTGTCTATCCAAGATAGTACGAACCAATTATCTTTTTGAAACTTATATGATATGTTATTTATACTTGCAACTTCTGCTTCGTACATGTCCTTTGCGTTTTCGTCCATAACATTGTTGCGACCTGATGCTACCAAACCAGCCTTACCATCTCGTGAAATAAACTCAAGACCATCACCATTTTGTGGTGGTATTCCTATTCCAAATTGGTTTGGATAGTCGATAGTAAAACCGTATCTCCCATTGGCATAGGTATTATAAACTGTACCTTCAATTATTGTACCTCCAATATCTAATTCATCAGAACTATCAGTCATTGGTTGTGTTGGTTGAAAGGTTAAAGCATCGTTAATAGCTTTATTGGCACTGTCTATCAAGTTATTTACTTCAGTTCCTGCACTCTCAATTAGCGTATTTATGTTTATACTTTGATTACTTGATGTTATTTGATTAGATGAATTATTATTATAGTTAAGATTTATATATCCTTCTGATTTTGACATAAGTATAAAGCTTCTATAAATTCCAAGTGTCTTATATACAGACCCATCAATATTTACTGTCTTATATACTGAAAATAGTAGATAGTTATCAAAAGTAGTAGCTTCATTTATGATTGGTGAAGCTATTGCACTACCTAACTTGTTAATGAGATTATCGTTTTCCCCAATGATCTGTTTATTTGCCCATTCTACATATTCAACTTTACTAGGATTACTTATAGCTAAAGTAACCAGAATGAATAGAGGGATTAAAATTATTAATGTCTTTTTCATTTGAACCTCCAAAACTTGTTTTTTGTCCACCTCATTAACTATTTACTCGTATTTAATAAGCATTGTTTCTATACCTTTAAGAAACTCTGAATACCCTTCAATAAACTTGTTATAGAAATCTTCATTTGTAAATACAATGACTTTTCTTTTCTTCTCTGATAAAGTCAGCCAATAGCACTTCTCAAAGATTGATGCTCTTTGACCTGCTCTCACCTTTGGCTTTTGTAGTTCATTTGTACAAACAAACAAGCACATATCAAGTTCTTCTGAAACACCATGATATTTTCTACTATCTACTGCACGTAAAATATTTCTTTCATGAAATATCGTACTTAGCTTTTTTGAAAGTAATGATACTACTTCTCTTATTATTATTTTGTTATCTGTTGTATCTGACATTATAAATCCCCCTTAAAATAATAAATTTCATAGCAATCTTAACTAGATATAATATTTGAAGTTATCTATAATTAATAGTATTCTTGTCTATTTTCACTATAGTTCTGTAAGATTAACAGGACAATTAATGCTAAACCTACCCATGTAATCTTATACTCCCAAAAGTGCATCATAGTTTCTTTGAGTGGCAATTTCTTAGTTGAAAAGCTACTAACCCATAGCCCTAAAATATCAAACGTTCCTTTTATTGAGCCAATATGATTTTTAGCGAGTGTCTCTATGTAACTTGCTAAAACATTATTAAAACTATCAAATAGTAATCTAAATAAATGTATTATAGAAATAAGTATAAATGTTATAAATTCAACTGCGAGAAAAAACATCGTAACTGCTTTAATATTTATCCCCCCCAACTTTTAAACATACCTTTATTTTACCTTTTATTGTATTTTCATTCAACAATTGGTTATGTTTATTGTAATAATGGCATTACTATTTACGCCCCTTGCAACGCAACCCTTCCACGAACCAGTTCTTCAAAAAAATCTTGATTTAAATTCGCTTAATCTTATAAAAAGACATACCTTTGAGTTGGTATGTCTTAAAGTCACCATATAAGAAGAATGTATCCTAATTAAACTACACGGTCTAAATAAATTTCAATCCCCACAGTTTTCTTATTTCTTCTATTCCTTGTTCAACTTTATTTTCACCTAATAACTCTACTTCTAAATTTTCTATTTCGCCATATCTACTTCTATAAAATGCAAGTCTATCTATGCTGTATTCATCTCCGTATTCATCTATGCCTATTCCATGTCCACCACACCTAATGTCAATAATGTTTAGCAAGTAATATCCAACAATTTGAGCACAATCACTCCAATTATATCCTTTACTCTTTGTACATTTAAAATCATATAATGTGCCGTCTATAAAAATATCTGCATCAGCTCCACCACAGTGCATTGAAACAATTCCAAATCGGGGATTGAATATAACACTACTGTTCTCGTTTAATATTCCTGAGCTGATAAATATATTTTCAAATAAATTACATAATATTCTCAAGTCATTAATAACCTCTATATCTGTATCAACTATAAGACTTTTCTTAATGTCTTGAGGGGGCATCCCTGACCTTGCAACGATTTCTAGCGAAGCTAAATATCCAGCGATATAAAGCATTTCATCAAGATTACTTTTCCCATCATTAACAAATCCCTCACACATTTTAACGCTATTTTTATATTTTTTATCAAGTTCATCATAAAGCCTTTTTTCTGTGATTTTTTCTAACCTTTTTAGTCCATTCCCTGCAACAAGATTATTAACTGCAGACCTTTTGCTATTTGTATTTTTTATTTTATTAGCCACTATGAACCTTGCAAGATAATCAAATCCAACTCCTACAAGAGTTGCATAATATGGATTACTTAGAGAGTATGGTACTAATTCCTCATATTCGGCAGAAAAGGCTTTCTTCCCTGAAACTGTAGTAAATGACGGTCTTGGATTAATTATTGTTTTTATAATGTCTTGAAATTTTTTATCTTTTTCGGTTTTACCTTGTAACGTAGATGTTAAAGACATATAATCCCCCCTTTTTTGTGTATATTAACAATCTTTCTTGAATACTTTTATTGTTAGAGTATCCTACTGACTTATTAATTACAGACCCTTACCCCTGACAAGAAATCCAAAACTTCTTAACTAAATTATGTTCAATAGCAAATTGCAGTTCGGACGTTTCTTTATTGTTTACTCCATTTTCAATTAATGCTTCTAATAATCTCAGATTTCTTTTTTCTAGCTTATTAACAACTTGCTCATTTGGTATAATGTTTGATTTACTGCTATTACAGCTTCTATGTGCAAATACCAAATTCCATATATCATCTGAGTATAAGTATGACCAAGCAATCACATGGTCAAGTGAAGGGGTTTCTCCTTCTATATTTTTCCCACAGATAAAACAAGAATGTTCAGGATTTTCATAGTCTAGATACTTTATAAATTTAGAAAGTGGGGTTCTTCTTATTTCCTCAATATCTATTATTCTAACCTTCTTACAAATTCTTGGTGTTTGATTAAAATTCTCAAGTATTTGCGACCACCTATAATTAATAGCTTCAAAACTAATACCATAGTTATCTTTTAACACTCTTAGGTTATCTAAAGTCATACAAAGCGAATTATCACCTTTTTCATATTCATAAATACCTTCTACAATCTTACCTCCAAGAGAAATAAACCTATAACTCACATCTTGTTTTAAAGCTGCTATTACTTGTTTGATAGTTATTTCATATTCAGTCTCACAAATATTCTCAACATTAGATTTTAAATATTTTATTGGGTGAGTAGAATTTGCTTTATGTTGGTATTTGCTAATTAAACTCTTAGTCACCGATAATATTTTAGGTGGTTTTAAAGGATTACTCCCTTGCTTTAGGTCAAAATAAATCGTTTGTTCCCAATAATATTTAACTACTTTTCTTGCAATAGTATCTAGTGTTATTTCTATTTGTTGATTATCAATCTTGTCAAAGTCAGTTTCTAAGGCTATCTCTGTTAGAGCCTTAGCCCATGCCATCTTATATGTATTATCAATATTGCACTTTCTAATAATATTTAACCATTTTGATAGAAAGTCCATCTAGCAAATTAACCTTTCTAGCTCCGAATATTCACCTATAACTCTTTCTATGGCTTCAATTACACTTGGAGGGATTTCAGTATTTATAGTTTCGGAAATATGATAACCTTCATCAATATAACTAACATTAGCATATGCAGTTATAAAACCTCCATTTATGTTTGCGATTTCAACCTCTATTATAAAATCTTCGTTTAACTTAGAACTAAGAATTTTAATATTATGTGTTAATTCAGAAACCTTGCCTTCTCTCTCGACCACTCTATATCGCAAAACCTCCATCCTATATAAATTGTAATTCTCTGTAGCTTGTACTAAATACATTTAAAACTCCCCTTTCCCAATTGATATAACCATATTATACCATTATAATTAAACTAGAAATACTTTTTCACAAATAACAATTATAATAATGAGGTGTTAATGTGGGTACTTATGACAAATTATTTGAAAAATTTAATCTTAATAAAGATGAAGAAGAATTGCTAAATGCTTCGAAAACAGCAACAATTGCAGATGCTAATCAAATTAAAACTATCTCAGAAATTTATCTGTCAAAGACCATTGAGCAATCTGTTCACAGAATGATTGCTTCAAATGAAACTTTAGAAAAATCCAACGAACAATACAATAATAAGATTGTTGGATTGACAAAAGCATTAGTTTTTGTTGGAGTTATGCAAGTAATAGCAACAATAGCACAAGTTATCGTTGCTATACTAGGCTAAGTAGGTTTTAGCATGCCTTCTTCCTACACCCCTTCTATCCCAACGCCTTCAGAAGCTAATCTTCAAATAAAAAGAATATTTTATCAAATCATTTTGTGTAATAAAAAATAGCACCGTTAAGTGCTATTCTTTTTTTATTTTTCTATTTTCTTGCCTTTCAAGTTCCATTTCTTCTAATCTTAACCTTCTCTTTTCTTCAAGTATGTAAGCTTCTTTTTTTGACTTTATTCTATTGCTATGTATAGACATTGTTGCATATACTACAAAGAAACTAATAAAAGACATAGCACCTGTATATTCCGTATCAGTAAATACTAAAGGAAGAATAAACACCGACATTGCTACTATCCAATACATCCAAAATAATTTTGGGGGTAAGTACATATTCATATCCTCAAGTGTCTCTTTTTTATTTGAAGTTCTATTAGTTGTAGTCCTTTTCCCTTTGGTAAGTTCATGTGTTACCGACCTAGCAAATGCCCTTCTTGCATGATAAAATCCTCTACCCATTTGTACCTCACCCATTCCCTACTTTATTAATATAAATCATGTTGATATTATACATTTATTTCTAGTAATAATCAAAACATTAAGAAATATTCAATGGAGAATGATGGAAGTGCTATAGAGTTTATCATATTAGAGAATATACAAAAACCTTTCAATATACCCCCATCCATAAGCAAAAGACAGGTTTTCACCTGCCTTCATGTTCTTTAACTAACTTATAATATGTTGTAGGTTTTAAGTCTAGCACCTGCATAGCTTTCTTTGCTGTTATTTCTTCTGCCTGCCATCTTTTATATACTTCCTTAAATCCTTCAGGGAAAATTGCCTTTGGTCTACCTAGATGCTTTCCCTGTGCCTTTGCAACTGCAATTCCTTCTAATTGTCTTTGTTTTATATTATCTCTCTCTTGTTGTGCAACATAAGCTAATACCTGAAGTATTAAATCACTTATAAAAGTTCCCAAAAGGTCTTTATGTAAGGTTGTATCAAGTAAAGCCATATCTAAAACCTTAATATCTGCTTTCAGTTCTTGGGTTATATCTTGCCATTCCTTTATAATTTCTTTATAGTTCCTGCCCAAACGGTCAATGGATTTGATTATGAGCAAATCACCTTCCCTTAAAGCGTTCTTTAACATCTGATATTGTGGTCTGTTAAAGTCCTTACCACTTTGTTTATCAATTAATACAAATCTCTCGTCTACTCCTGCATCTTGCATAGCCTTAATTTGTCTCGCTTCATTTTGGTCTTTATCACTAACCCTAATATATCCGTAAATTCTATTCATGTTTGTCATTTGAACACCCCTTATTAGTTTTTGGCACAAATATATTATACCAAAATTAACCGTAAAAGCATATAGATTATACGAATATAATTGCAAACAATTAATAACCTTTACGAGCATAAAAATAGATGCTATTATGATAAAATTGACTATTCCTAATGGTGTACCTTTACGTGAACTATGCAAATTTAATCCAAATATAAAAGACCTCAATATATGAGGTCTTTTAATCATCTTTTAGAAATCAAAATCATCTGAGAACATATTAATTATTTCATCAATACTGTTTATTTTTATCTCAATCGTTTTAATTAATTGAAATAAGAGATTTGCATAATTATTGTCAAGGTCATATTCTACTACTTCATGTAAGCAGTTATACTGCAAATCTGTAAAACTCATATAAAGATAAGTACGTTCTATCGGTTCACCCTCATTATTTATACTATCTTGCTTAAAATTACCAATAACTAAACGTCTATCTTCTTTAGGTTGGATATAATACGCATCTTTAATACTCCTTGTTACGTTGCTTGTTCTTGATCTATATCCCTTAGGTACATGCTTCCACTTAAGCTCATCATTTAATGTCTTATTAATAATATTTTTAAAAAAACTAGTAGTGTAAAAATTATTCATTTACTGCTCTCCTCCCTTGTTCATCTAAGTAGTAATCCTTAATATCAATAATCCCTATAATAATACTTAAATAATTCAAAAGCTTGTCCCTATTTTCATTAGTAACTCCGAGATTAATAATATCCTTGATGAAGTTAATCTCATCAACTATGTTCTTATCATAGTTATCTTCGATAATATCAGTATATAATTCGATTTTAGTAATAACTTGTAATATTTCATTCGTAACTTTTCTTATCATAGTTGGATTGTTAAAAGCTTTATCCTCAAATAATATACTCCGATAACCCTCAAGATCTCTAACAATCGTCCCTTTATCAGCAGAGTAATTTTTATATTTATTTAATGATTTTATTTTTTGTGAAATATCACCAGTTTCTTTATAAATTTCATAGCTGAGCGTTACTCCAAATATTGTAAAAATTAGACCACCTGCTGTAAATATACTGATTGCAAAATTGAAAAAGTAATTTAAATAACTTAAACTTCTACTTATATTTAAAATACTATATATCAAAGTAACTACTATAATCATACAGTATACGATTATATTACGTTTGCAAAATAACCTTTTGTTCATATTATTTCTATAATCATGCATAAATTCACCAGCCTTGTACACAATTTTACAATTAATTGCACAATGTGTTAAATAATCCAATTATTACTATAACATTTAATATTCAAGTTGGGAAGTAAATAGTTGAAAAAATAATAAGAAAACACCATTTGTAATATTAGATTAATATCAAAGAACTAAATATTTTCAGTTATTATAATTCGAACCTATCTCGAACCCCTTTTTGCCTTTTTGAACATAGTGATACCAACACCTGTAGAACCCAAAAACTTGATGGTTCGAGTTTCACCAAATGCTCATGAGGGCAGATGTAATCGGTAGTTATTATCATTTATGTTATTTTTCAATATCTAATTTTTTCATTAACATAAAATGAAGGGGAAGTTTCAACAAAACTCCCCCTTCTATATATAGATAACCATTTCCCCTTAATCCAGCTTCTTTACTATCTTTTTGACTAAATGATTTTTATTACCTACATCTATTAGTTCATAACCTAAATATGAGATTGCAAATCCAAGTTTCTCATATACTTGCCCTTTGCTCCCTCGTAAACCTAATTCTTTTAAATCATTAAGAAGTTTCTCTACGACCTCAGGTTGTAGTTCTTTACCTATGTAATCCTGAAGGAAAAGGATACATCTATTTTTAACACCCTGTAAATAGGATGCTTTGTTGTTTAACAGTATTATTACTCCAGTCCCAAAAAGATTACCTAAATACAAATATGTATTAGTTCTAAAATCCTCCAAATCTTGTTTTTCTCTTTCAATAGCTATAAGCCTTTGCTCAAAAAGTTCAAATCTGTTTTTATATCTATTAAATTTCATTAAATCAAACTTGTTCTCTATCTTGTTATAGAACTTAACGCAATTTTCAATATTTGCATATGTGAAATCATTCTCGCCGAAGCCTGTATTTAGATATTGATAAATTACTTCATCAAACTTTGGTATTAGTCTTTTTGCAATATCGATGTCAAATTTATCAACTGAATTTATATTTTGCTTCTTGTTCTCAATTATGTGTAGAGTATCTATTCCTGTTCTTACCCTACCTGCAAATTGACGTATATCTACATGTGGATGGCATCCTGTTATGCACTGTTTTATTCTTTCATCTATTAAATTAACACCTTCCCTGAACTTTGTAGTAGTTAATAATATATTCACATCATCAGGAAGACGATTTTCTTCAACAATTGTTTTATATGTAGCTTCTTCTCTAACTACCCTTTCTTCTTTACTATATGCTTCATTTCTTTCACTTGATGTAATTGCCACTACATCATCCCTTAAATGCCATTCAATCAATTCATTTTCTATTCTATAGGCTTCACCTGCTGAAGGCATCATATAAATTATTTTGCTGTTCGGTTTAGCTGTGAGCAGTAATTCTCTTGCTTTGTTATCTGTTGTCAAATTGATATAGGTTGGTCTGATATTGGTACATTCTTCAGTTTTATCAATAATTGCAAATCCTTCTCGCTCAATCATATCTTTGATTATCGAAACCGTAGCAGTCATTAATATAACTGTTGCCTTCACATTTGTTATGAACTGCCATAAGTAATTTGTATCATCTGAAAATGTAGCATCGCTTACTATTGCATGTGCTTCATCAATAACAACATAATCAAATATTGTTTCATCTAAACTTTGATTAGGTCTTGTATTACTTTGTATAAACTTACCTATTTTAGAATGTGTACAGACCTTATAATTTACCCCATCCCATTCAGCTTTTTCCGTAAAAAAATCACGTGTAAGTGTTTGGTCCTTTACTATTTTTCTTGAGGTTACAAGCAACACACTTCCATACTGGGGTAATATATTTTCAACCCAATAGTTCTTACCTGAGCCAACTCCTGATATAATGCAAATCTTCCTGCCATAACTCCTTAGTTCTTCTACTGTAAGAACATCTGATAATCTTCTGTCTAATGACATCTAAACACCTACTTATTGGAAATAGAAATATAAATAGTATTGGCTTGAACAATTATTATATACAATATTACTCAAATCAGAATGGGGTTCAAGAGGTCGCAGGTTCAAATCCTGTTACCCAGACCATTATAGAAAGTTTAAAGCCAGTAATCTCAAGGATTACTGGCTTGTTTTTTTATATTAAATTCTACATATTACTATTATTATATCAATCAACTCTTTTAACATTACCGGAGCAAATTTCTATTTCGCTAGCTCAACCAATGCTTCTGCATATATTTTTGTAATTTTAAACAGATTTTCAAGGGTTATGTACTCATCACTTTTATGTGCAAGCTCTATTTCTCCCGGAAACACCGGACCAAAAGCAATTACATTTTTCATAGCACGAGCGTAGGTCGCACCCCCTATGACAATGGGTTTGTTCTCATAGTCCTTGGTGTTATTTTTATAGACCTTCATTAGTTTTTGCAGCAGACTGTGCTCCTCGGGGAAAAATATGGGATCCAATGCGAAAAGCTGCTCCATATGATACCCTGCAGCTGTAAACTCATGATGTAGAGCTTTTACGATTTCCTCCGCTTGATATGATATTGGGTATCTGATATCCATCGTGATATTATAGTTGTTTTCATTCATTTCTATTAATCCAACATTTAAAGTCATTTTGCCCGATATTTCATCGCAGTAGTTGGCACAGAAAGACTTACCATTATCCAACAAGCCGATTTTATCATTATATATTCTAATATGCTCAAATAGTTCATCATCTTCAATTTGAAGCTGTTCTAAGAAAAACATCATTATAGAAATTGCATTCAGCCCTTCCTCAGGTGTACTGGCATGTGCCACCCTTCCGGAACTTTTCAGGGTCACCAAATTCTCCTTGGCTTCTGCAGCAATTTCAAATCCATAGTGCTGCTTAAATTGATTGATTAAATCCTCCAGCTCTGACTTCTTCTCATCTTCTATACGAAGAACAACTTTGCAAAAGCCGGGTACCATATTTGGCGCACTGCCGCCGCTTATTGATTTAATCTGTATTGCACCTGCTGTATTTCTTTTAAGCCTTTTACTCAGTTTATATAAAAGTATTCCCTTTTCACCGCTTATCAAAGGAAACTGTGCATCAGGCGTAAAGCCCATATCAAATGCTTTTTCCTTTGACAGATAATACTTGATGCCCTCAAAGCCGGATTCCTCATCGGTCCCAAATACGACTCTTATTTTCTTGTTCAGCTTTACACCGGAAGCTTGAATAGCTTTTAAGGCATAAAGTACTGCAATCGTTGGTCCTTTGTCGTCTATGGCACCTCTCCCGTACAGTTTACCCCCATGAATTTCCCCGGAAAATGGTGAAAAAGTCCAGCCTTCACCTTCAGGAACAACATCTACATGTACCAATACTCCTATCGTCTCACTGCCTTCTCCAAATTCAGCAGTTCCCGCGTATCCATCAATATCTTTTACTTGAAACCCTAAGCGCTCACTCAAATTCAGCACATATTGCAAAGCTTCATAGGAGGCACGGCCGTAGGGCATCCCAGGCTCCGCTCCTGCCTTGATACTTTTTATTTTGATTAAATCTTGAGTTGATCTAACAATTTCATCTCTGTAGCTCTCAATAATTGCCTCGAAATCCATTGCTTATCCTCCTTCATTCTACAAACCAGTTCAAGGATACAATAAATAAATAGACATATTTAGCCGACTTAACGAGGTATTTGAAGTAGCATATTACTATTCAAATATAAAGCTTCTGTCCACATATTTACAAAGCAACTGTATTGAAGCCTCTACATCCAACATATTGACCATACTGTTTGGTCCATGGGGATATCTCGTTGCAACAGTTATTCCTGCTGTTCTTACGCCAAGATTGGATTGATTGATTGAGCTTGCATCTGTGCCACCCTTATCAATTACATCATACTGATATTTAATAGCGTTCTCTTCACAGCATTGAACCATCTCATCAATCAGATATTCATCACATATCACCGATGGATCAGAGATCTTAATTCCTGTACCCGCGCCTAAGGTATTGCTTCCCTCTAGATCGCAAGGATAATCATGGGCAGGCGTCACATCAATGGCGATTCCCAAATCAGGCTTTATTCTCTCTGCACAAACTTTAGCTCCCCTGCAACCTAATTCTTCTTGAACCGTGAATGTAAAGTATATATCATTTTGTGGCTTCACTATCCTTTTCAAGGCTTCAACCATGATATAACAGCCTATTCTATCATCTAATGCCTTTGCTGCAATATTGTTATCCTTTAGCTCTATATATTCTCCAATATAGCTGGCTACATCACCTAGCTTTACATATTTTGATGCTTCCTCTTTGGATTTGGCTCCAATATCAATATATAGCTTAGTAAACTCATTTTTCTGATCTTCAATCCGTCCTGCTGCAATACCTATAATACCGTTTCTGAACTTGAATCTGCTCATATAAGTAGTAGAAAGCCATAAAAAACCCAGCGTCTTTACTTTGATTTGACCGTCATTTTCAATCTTTGTAACCTGAAGTCCTATTTCGTCCATATGCGCTGCCAGCATGATTTTTTTCTTCTGGGGTCCTTCCCCCATCTTATAAACGATCAAATTCCCCATAGCATCTGTAATGATTTCATCTGAATAGGCTTTAACTTCTTCCTTTATCAGTTCACGAACTTCCTTCTCATAACCTGCTACCCCAAAGGCTTGTGACAATTCCTTTAATAACATGATAAATCCCCTCCCTTTTATAAAATAGCTATTTATTCATCAAGCTCTCTTTTGCAACCCAATGTACTTGATTCATCAAAGGATGACGAAGTGTAATCGCCCCTTCTAATGGACATTCCATAACGCAACACCCACAGTACCAACATTCTCCAGGGTATAATACCATAGGGGGTTTACCTTTTTCGGAGTTCGGAATCAAAATATCTACCTGGCATATTTCAACACACCTATTGCAGCCTATACACTTTTCTTTATTATACACTATGGGATTAGCCGCAGGCATTTCTGAAGGCATACATATTTTTTTATCTGGCATCATAATTCCCCCCTCCAATGTAATCCTTATTATTTTTTTCATAGTTTTCTTTCAGGTCGCCAAAATAATTGAGTGATAACCTTCCAATATGCACCTGATTGTCTACCTGTTTTACAGTGATAAACTGATTATTCTTGTCTATATCCGTTTCTTTGCTGTCCCCTCTGTGGAAGCATAACGGCTTTGAACTAGTATCCCTGGCAAGGCATGACTGCAGGATGATCTGCGATACTGTCAAAATGTCGAAAACCTCAAGCAGCCTAACAAGCTCGTGTGGATTATATGCAAAGGTATTGGGAATCACTGTTTCTTCATATTCCTTCAAAAGTGATAGCCCAATATTTAAAAGTTCATTACGTTTTACTTCTCCGCAGTAATTTTGCATCGTTTTAGCAATCCCCATGTTCAACTCTTTCCAACCTATGCTGTTATGAGGATCATTTTTCAAAGGTGCATATACTCTAGCTTTTTCATTATTAATTTGTTTGAGATCAATTTCCATTAAACCATTTTCCTGTGCAAATTCCGCAGCATGCCTTCCTGCATAATAACCAGTGGTTGCAGCGTGCCCAAAACAGTTTGAAGCAAAAAGTGAGTCACCGGCAACATACAGCCCTGCCAAATTGGTGCTGAGACTCCAGTCATTTAAAAAACCACCAGGCAGCCCAAACAGCTGTCGTTCTTGCGGGAGAAAGCTTGCAGATGTCCATCCGCGGCCATAGCATTGGATCACATGCTTTTCTGGATCAAAGCCGGCATCCTTATAGTTTTTATAGATAGGTATTTTTGTTTTTCCCTCTTCACCGATCATCATGCCCCAGATAACTTTTCTCTCATGGTCAGGTAAAGCAGACAAATCCGCATAAAAAGGCAATTTATATCCTTCCTCCACCATCTTTGATAAAGGGAGTGTCTCAGGACCCTCATATGCATATTTCGGATTGTCAATATTACCGCCCTTCATGAAGAACCTTTGCCCTTTGGCAGGTTTAAACCGATCACTTACTCCTTCCAGGATATTTCCGTCCCTGTCTGCATAGGGAACTTCCTTACCATTGGAATCAATGAGTGATGCCGCATACCATGTATTATGATTATTCCCAGCACCATAGGGAGGATAGCTTTTGCCTGAAGCAGAAAACTCTGCGCCTACGGATTTTTCCATCATTGTAAACTCTGCGCCGGCTCTCCATCCCATAGCATGTCCATCTCCTATGCATTGGGTTGGTCTGAACTCACACAAGCCTGGAAGTGCTGCAGAAAATAACCATACTCTGGCTGGTCTTGACATGCACATAACACTGGCATTACTTTTGAAAATATAAAATTTTCCGGTTCTGGTATGGATGCCTGTTGCCCCCACACATCTACCGCCTTGTTTTCCATCCTCTGTAAGCAATGATGTAATCATGATCCTGTCATAAATTTTTACACCCAATCTTTTTAATTCATTGTACATGGCAGGTTTAAACGTAGATCCCCAAATCCTTATTGTATATTTATTTTCGTAATCATAAGCAAACATGAGCTTGGTACGCTCATCACGAAATTCTGCTCCTTTAAACGCATCCTCTGTATCTCTTATTTTTCCACCCAGCTTTTCGATATCCAGCAAACGGTCATACCCTTCCCGACACTCGATGTAGTGTGATATGCCGTTGTTGAAGCCGTCATTATCCTCTAGCATTGCTTTGGCAAGCTCTTCCGGGGTTACCTTAGAGCAAGGATTTGTTGCTGCCGACTCCCAGTGATCACAACCGGATCCACCTGCACCACTGCGTTTTGTTGCACCTTTTTCAACCAACACAACTTGCAAACCCTGTCGAGCTGCTGCTATAGCCGCCATACACCCAGCTATCCCACCCCCAAGAATCAGTACCTCTGATTGTATAACTTCTTCCTTATCCCACTCCAGAGGATATGGCCAATCTTGTTGATACATTTACTACTCCCCCTCAATCTATAGCTTCTATTTAAAATAGTAGCATATCATTTTTTATTTGACAATATGCATTTTGCAAAATGTATATTGTCAAATATTATTGCATCCAGTTATTCTTGTATGCTATACTATTAATTAATATACTGATTGGCGTTCTTTGCAGTGATTTTGCATCCTGTGAACCCAGTTTCTATATTTAAAATTTGATTTATTCTAAAGAGGGATGTTTATGCGAGATATTGTTAAAATGACTTTAGCAGACCAGATTTATACAATCTTGAGAGAAGATATTATCAGTCAAAAAATCAAGTGCGGTGAAAAACTGACTTTAAAAGCGCTGCAAGAAAGATTTGATATCAGCTCTACTCCAATAAGAGAAGCCATTAAGAGACTGAGCCAGGAAGGCTTGATTGATCATATCACTAATATTGGTGGAAAAGTAGTGGAGATTAATGAAAAAGATATTATAGAAATTTATGATTTCTGCTCACTGTTAGATGTTGCTGCATTAAAACTGGCACTAAAAAACAGTCATGTAGACGATGTTATCGAACATTTAAAGAAATCCATAGAATTACAAGAGAATTCGTTAAAACAGGGTAATATTGAAAGCTTCAAGCTGCATTCGGATGATTTCCACGATATTCTATACAAGTACGCCAATAATTCTAAATTATATGATGCTTCATTAAAGATCAGAAGTCTATTTAGCATCCTTACAAATCGATATCAAAACTTTGTCAATGTAGAAACTGTAGTTCTTAATGAACATAAGAATATATTTGAAGCAATAACTGCCAAAGATTCCGACAGAGCCGTAATATTAATGGAAAATCACTTTGAACATGCCAAAAATTATCTATTGGAAAACATCAGAAATAATCTGAATTCATAGTATAGCTTGTTGATGCTCGAATCCCCATATATTATACCCACCCCTTTAGCTAGCGCATTTTTTCTTGAAAATTGCATTTTGAGATTTAAAATGTCGCAGGTCTATCTCCTGTTATCCAGGGTATTATAGAAACTTAAGTGCTTTAGGGCACTTTTTTATTGCTAAAAATTATGAAGGCGTGTGATTGTTTTCACACGCCTTCATACAGCTTATATGATTTCTGAACATGGAAAGTGTCTTTTCTTAAAGCTTTAAATAGTTATACAATGTGTCACTATTATATTTATCTGATAAAAAAATCGATAATTCCGGCTCATATTTTTTTATCAAATTTATTGCATTTTTAATAGCTTGAACATAAGGAATAAAGATCAGCTGCATTGCATCAGTTTCTATTTTGGGACTTACACATTTCCATAGATCAAATTCATTTTCACTAATGATATAAAAACTGCAAAAGTGGAAAAACATGAGAATATCATCGTTAATATAAACCTTATTGTCTAAATTCTTTATATCACTATGCTCAATATTCCACATCGCTGCATTTCCACCAACAGACTTTATTACTGCTGTTTTAGGATGTTTATTATTTATTGTCTCCAGGTATTTCTGGTCACCAAACCTATTTGGTTGAACGTCGTTGTAGCACCATTCTATACATCTATTTTCCCACCAGTTCAGGATTCGAAGTGCATTTCTACTATTTTTGAAACCAACGATGCCGGCATTAAAAAGTCCCTTTTGTCTTGTCAAAAAATATACTCCATCACCAAAATTATGACAGGTAAGCAATACATCATTTTTCTTTAGGCCTTCAAAAAAAACGCGAGGATTTGAAAACATAAAAGTGTCTGAATCCAAGTAAAGAATGGAATCAATATCATTGTGTTGTTTTAATATATGTTTTACAAGACTTGCCTTTATTGTCCAGCAATACTCATTTACATATCGATTATTCTTTGCCTCTAGAAGACGTTTATTTTCTATCTCTCCCACATAAATTATCGAAGCATTAGGCAAATTTATTTTTATTAATAAATCATAGGAGATCTTATCAATTGTGCAAATCCAAATATGAAAACTTTTGCCCATATTCATGTAGATGGATTCATATAACGCCAATGCCTTTAGCAAATAACTGTTGGTTGTGATAGTACAAAAGTAATTCACTTGCTTATCCATTTGCTCCTTTGCCTCCTAACTTATAGTAATTGCAATACTTATATTCTTTATAATGAAGTCCGTTATAGAAATTATCAACATACCCATTTACTTGATCAATCATATTTTGATATTTCTCTATATATGGCATATATATCAGTTCCTTAACATCCTTCGGCAAATCAATATAGGAGCACAAATCAAATTCATTGTAATTTATAAATTTAAGACCGCTGTAGTGGTAAAATATCAGCTTTTCTCCATTAATATAAATTTCATCCTCCTGCTTACTGACTCGAGCACCTTGTATGTTCCAAGCAGTTACGTTTATTCCTATGTGTTTCATCACTCTAACGTCATAAAACATCACTGGCCAATTGTTTACATACATTTGATCACTCCATTTTCCCGGTTCCACTTTATCATAGCACCATTCAATGCATTTCTTCCTAAACCACTTCAAGCAATTAATTGTATGGCTGTTCTTTTTAAAACCCATCAATCCTGTGTTAAATATGCCATAAATGTTGTTCAACTCACTATATGCTTCAACAAATCTTTCCTTTGTTAACAATATTGAACACTTCCCTAATTCCGTAAAAATCGGTTCAGGATTGGCGTAAAATTCTATATCGCCGTCCAACCAGACTATATGGTTAAGCTTAGGATAATTACGAAATAAGTATAGTAAGACAGAACCCTTCGAAGACCAAATATATTCCTTATCGTTACGAACAGCTTTGATAGCAGCAAGCTCTGGATCCTGAGCTTCAATATGCTTCATCGTTATGAGAATTGCCCTATCTAAGGTCATCCTTTTAAGGAGTGACTCCACTTCATCATCCATACAGACAAAGAAGAAGCGAAAATCTTGGTCATATTTTTTTAGAGAATTGTACAAAATAAGCCCTCTGTGTATATAACCTTTGCTTAGTACTGTGCAATAATTGTGAATCATTGTCATACCCCCAATTTTTTCATGATTTGCTTACATCAAGCTTGTACTTACTATATTGTATGATTTATCCTTAAATAAGTTGCTGTTTTATGCTTTGCTCTTTAAAACAATAACCAGAATCCTATTATTAGAATTCTGGTTATTCTGTATGGCTCTTAAATTTAAAAACTCTTCATCGATGTGCTGACATGTTGTTTTAACAGTTTATTTGAAGTGATGTGTAATCAATATTTGCTAAAGGCAGCATTTTTACTTGCTCCCTACAGTCGATATTATTTGCATCGCACTCCATTTTCAGTTCTCTGATTAATCTCGTATGCAGCTTTGCATCATCCAAATCAAAACCGACTATGCAAGCTCTTTCTTCAACCCTTTTTAATGTGTCAATAATTTCTGAGACCTTACTATACATCATGGTTCCCCCCGTCATACTTATTTTAAGAATATTATAAGCCAGTCCACTTGTATTTTTTTGTAAAACCCTGACCGCGAAATTTGTTTATTTTAAAGCACTTCATAACAAAAAAGCTGTTTTCTGTAGGGTTTCATTCCTAGAAAACAGCTTTATTAATATTCTATTTAATTTTCTTAAAGGCGGGATAAATACTGCAATAAGAATCATATAATTTATTCATTAGCTCTACAGCGTATGGTTCTGGTTTATAGCTTTTACAATTTTGAGACTGTTGCAGCGTCTCTGTAAATTTATGATAATTTGGTATTATTCCTTGTGCAACCATTACAGATGCTGCAATTGCTATAGAAGGTAAAAACTCCGAATCATCATAAACCTGAACTTCATGACCCAGTATGTCAGCAAAAATCTGACACCAAACGCGAACTTGTGCACCACCGCCAATTAAAGAAATCTTATTTGGCTTACGTCCAATGCTTTCAATCCCTTGGCGAATAGAAAAGGCAACACCTTCCAGGCTAGCGCGTGCCATGTCCTGTTTCGTTGTCTCTGGGGTAATGCCTATAAAACCACCTCGAATTTGTGTATCTACAACCGGAAATCTTTCACCTACCAAATATGGCAAAAACATCAGTCCATGACTTCCTGGCACACTTTGTTCTAAAAGCTTATGAACATAGTCATACTTTTCATCTAGTTCATTATCATTTGTCAAGGTATTGCTAATCCATTTATGCACATTTCCGGCATTAAAAAAAGGTACTACATTGATATAATGACCCTTAGGCATTGCGGCAAGGTTAAATACCCCTAATTTTTCGAGTACATCAGAAGATACACAGGCAACCCAGCCTGAAGTACCCAAATTGATGTTAAACTCACCATCAGATGCAATTCCGCTTGCCAAGGTTGTAGCACCTGCATCACCAGTACCTGCATAAACAGGTGTTCCTAATGCAAATCCAGTCTCATAAGATGCATTTTCAGTTACAATTCCTGCTTGTTCTTCTGCATATAGCAGTTGAGGAAGCTTCGAATGATCTATTCCCACAGCATCCAACCAATTAATATTCCAATGTTTTTTATGAATATCCATCAACCCTGTAGTTGATGCTGTAGTCACATCAGTTACATGGCAATCCGTTAAGCATAAAATAACATAATCCTTTGAACTGAATAATATCTTAAATGTATTCCTATAATCATTAAAGTGATTTTGCTTCAACCACAAAAGCTTTGAAAAAGGTATAGAACCATCAAAATTGTTTCCTGAACTATTTACTATTTCATTAAAGCCCACAATTTCGACAATCTCTTTTGCTTGTTTTTCAGCTCTGACATCAGAATATAGAATCGCGTTTCTAGTAGGCATATTGCTTTTATCTACGGGAATTAAATCCTGCATCTGCCCGCTCATCACAATTCCAATAACATCATTTGGATCATATCCTTTGGCAAAATATTCTGTTGAAATGATGCAAAATGCATAATACCAGTCCATAGGACGCTGTTCTTTAAAATCCCCTATGAATACTGTTTCAATATTAATACTTTTTGTAAAAACAGGAGTACCGTCAATTGCAACAAAAACACCTTTTACTGCAGTTGTCCCAATATCAAAGGTTGCTATATACTTCATTACTTCCACCTGCCTTTTTGGTTGTAGCAGTCAGTTCATTAATAAATGTAATCAAGTCTTGTACCGAATCGTTTAGTTTATTTATCATAGCCGTTCCTATGATAACACCATCAAAGCCATCATTAAGCAATTGGTTAACCCGCTGCGGTGTACTAATTCCAAATCCAGCGAACACTTTGATGCTTTTATGGCGACGTGCTTTATGTAGTATTTTTCCAAAGTCATCAGATATAACAGACATACCTGTCGGACCTGAATAAAGCTGTTGATAAACAAGGGCTGTATTTGAAAAGCACTCTTCCAGCTCAATGTCCTTCATTTCAGGATTTACGAAGCCTACTATATCAACGCCATATGGAGCAAGTTCCTCTCCTAACTCTTGGCGCTCCTTAAAGCTTATATCTGGTATGACCAACGCATCGATTAATCTCTTGTCTGCCAGAGTTTTGTAAAAGCCTGTATCTATAAGATCCTTTTTATATGCCATTACCCATATCGGCTTTGTAACAGCACTTCTTATTGAATTCCAGTAATTCACATCGCTGCATACCGAGGTATCTACCATCTGATGTGCTTTCTTTATTACTTCGCCATCACTTGAAGGATCAGAAGACGGAAAACCAAGCTCAAAAATATCTACACCGGCAGTTTCACAATTCGTTATAACCTCTAAAAAACTGTCCTTTTGCGGATAACCTGCAAGCAGATAGCCTACCAGCAATTTCTTTTCATTTTGTATAACATGTAAATTTCGTTTAGAAACTATATTAATCACTTCGAATCACCACGTCCCATTTTTTGAATTATCACTGCCAAAATAATGATGCATCCTGTTAGTAAATCCTGCATGAAGGTTGGTACCTGCAAAATAGTTAAACCGTTTGCAAGTATTCCTAAAATTGCTGCCCCTACAAATGTACCCCAAATATTTGGAACGCCTTCTTTAAATACAGTTCTGCCAAGAAATACAGCAGCATAGGACTGTAAAAACAGACCATCCCCCCCTGTTGGGTGTGCAGAACCAAGACGTGATGCCATCAAAACTCCTGTTAGTGCGGCAAGTGCTGCACACAGTGCAAAAGCAAGATTTTTATATTTCTTAACATGAATGCCTGAAACTTGAGAGGCAGACTCATTGCCACCTATCGCATATAGCTTTCTGCCAAAAGCTGTATGACGCATAATAAACCAAAACACGAATGTCAGTATTACCATAATAATAGAAAGTAAAGGAATCGCCAATATACTTTTTGAACCAACGATTATAAAGGCTTTCGGTATGTTTTGGAATACGGTAGCACCACCTGTAAACCAAAAGGTAAACCCTCCAAGAATAGTACTCATCGCAAGGGTAGTAATGAAAGAAAGCACTTTAAATCTTGTGACAATCCAGCCGTTGATTAAACCAATTAAAAAGCAGATGATTACGGGTATTATGAAGCATAAAAGAATTGGAACACCCGCTACTGCTAATTTTGCAGCTACAACGCCCCCTAGACTTGCAAGTGCACCAATAGACAAATCAAACTCATCCACACACATTACTAAGGTTGCACCTAAAGCTATTATAACCAGCAGTGAAATTTGTCTGGTAATATTAATTAGGTTTCCCATAGTAAAAAACGCATCTGGTCGCAAAATGCTAAATACAATCACAATGATAATACCTGCAAAAATTGTTCCATAGGCTCTAAACAGGTCAGAAATATTAATTTTTTTATTCATATATAATAGCCCCCTCCAATCAGTCTGCATAGCAACAGGCAAGTACCTGCTCAGCAGCCAAACCGTCATTTTTAAGCAATTCTTTAGTGCATCCATTTGCCATGATTTGTATATTGTCAGCTACTTCTAAAACCTCTTTTAAATCTGAGGATACAAATACAACCGCATTACCTTCTTCAGCTTTTTTGCGCAATAGCTTATGAATTTCAAACCTTGTCATGACGTCGACCGCTTGTGTCGGTTCATCACATAGTAAAACCTTTGGGTTTGAAAGTAATGCCTTTGCAAATACAACCTTTTGCTGATTTCCCCCTGAAAGCTGCAGTACTGTTTGATCAGGACCTTCTGTTTTTATATTAAGTGTGTCAATCTTTTCTAGCGTATCCGCTTTTTCCTTTGACTCATTGACTACACCAAATTTCGAATAGTTGTCTATGGTGGAAAGAACAGTATTTTGTTTTACGCTCAGTGAACCAACTAAAGCCATTCCTCTTCTGTCTTCGCAAATGAGTACCATTCCATTTTTAATAGAATTCGCTGGCGTGTTATTTTCAATGTGTTTGCCATCAAGCAAAATACTTCCTTCAGATTTTGTACGGTATCCATATACACATTCCAATAATTCAGTTCTGCCACTACCGCCTAGACCAAAGATACCTAATATCTCACCTGCATGAACCTCAAAGCTTGCATTTTTAACAATTCCATCTCTAGATGCTATATTTTTCACTGACAGCATAGTATTTCCAAAGTTATTAGCGCTGTCTATTTTTTGGCTTGTCCAATTATCTGTCATCATTGAAATAATCTTATCTTTGTCTACGTCTTTCGTATTTACTGTATTAACCATTTGACCATTTTTAAAAACAGTAATCCTATCTGTTAATCTAAAAATCTCATCCATTCTATGGGTAACATATAGAATGGATGTACCTCTAGCTTGAAGCTTTCCTATTGTTTCAAATAGCATCTCAGCTTCCTTGTCCGTAAGTGATGCTGTAGGTTCATCCAATATTAACAATTTACATTCTGTCATCATCCCACGAGCAATTTCGATGAGTGTACGCTGTGGCGGAGTAAGTTGAGAGGCAGGAAGTGTCAGGTCAATGTCAATACCCAAATCTGCAATCACTTCATCCACTCTTTTTTTCATTTTTGCCCAGTCCACCGCAAATCCTGATTTCTTTTCATATTCCAAGCCTAAATAGATGTTTTCAATTCCATTGAAGGCTGGGATAAGATGTCTATCCTGGTGGATAACATTGATGCCGATATTCCGGCTTTGGCGGGGATTGTGTATCTCTACACGCTCCCCGTTCCAATAAATTTCACCATTATCTATGCTATAAACACCAGTGAGTATCTTTATTAATGTGGATTTGCCTGCGCCGTTCTCACCTACGAGTCCGTGTATTTCTCCCTCAGCGATCTCAAAATTGATATCCTTAAGGGCATACATGCCGCTAAATTGCTTACACAATTGTTTTGTTTGCAGTAACATAGCATATCACTCCTTGGCGAAAATTTGTTGCATATTCCTTTTATTTTACTTTTTTATAATTGTTGCCGGTGCATATTGCTCGCCCTTTGTAATTTCTTCACCTGCGAACATTTTTGTCATTTCATTTACGACAATCTCTACCATACCCTCAAAATTCTGTGCTGCAGTTGCCTTTAAGTTTGTATCTTGATTAATCATTTCAACTGCCTGACTGTTGCCGTCAACACCTGTTACAATTACTTCGCTTCTTCCTGCATCCTGAAGTGCTTGTGTAGCGCCTATAGCAGGTTCATCCCATGCACTCCATACTGCTGTAATTGAATCTTTTGATGCATTGGAAAGGATTAGGTTCTCCATAACCTTTCTAGAATTCTCAATAGGTCCAGGAACCTCAATATGTTGTTCTGTTATTAGCTTAATGTTAGGATACTCCTTTAAAAGCTTATCAAAAGCTTCACTTCTCTTCACAACACCCGGATGAGGACGATGAGTAAGTGCAATTACAGTACCTTTTCCACCCATTAAGTCCTCAAATAAGTATTTTGCCATCATCTCACCCATTGCGTAGTTATCACTAGTTGCATTGACCATCATACCCTCAATAAAACCACTGTCACAACCAAATACAGGAATACTCGCATCAAAAGCTGCTTGAAGCTGTGTCTTAACTTGATTTGGATCTGCACTTACAAGTACAATTGCATCCGCTTTAGAAGAAACAACGTCCTCAATACGGCTTGCAAGCTGACCAAAATCGCCTTTTGTATCCACAACAGTAACTACCATGCCTTTAGTTTCCATACTTGCCTTCATTGTCTCAACCATTTGGTTCGTGGTTACAGAACTAAGATAAGGTGTAAGTATGGATATCTTCTTTGCTGCTTCTGTCGCAGTATCAGTACCACTCTTACCTGCTGAAGAATCAGCTGGCGCAGCAGAATTGCTGCAAGCTGCTAAGGATAACATAAGTGTTAATGCTAAAACCAGTGCGAAAACTTTTTTCATGATTTGACCCCCCTTAATAATTTTCAAATTATTTCCCTCCTTAATAATGTGTTTCGTCTATAATAGAACGCGCAGTTTCAAGGTCAGTGATGAAAACATCAATATGGCCTCCTAAAAGAGCTGCCTTAATAGACTCAACTTTTCTATTGCCAATTGCTAGTGCAATTGTCTTACATTTTTTAATTTGGTCTAAGGTTTGACCTATTGAACGTTTATCTAACTCAGTTTCAATAAGTCTTCCATTACAGTCAACATAGGAAGTGCATACGGAGGCAACAGCTCCTGCCGCTTTTAGACTTTCTACATTTTCATTGTTCAGTGCTCCAGCCTGAGCTGTTGTAGAATCCATATCGATTTGTCCAATCCCTACGATCACCACATCACATTCATTGCCCTTTTTGAGTACTGCTGCAATTTCAGGCTCGTTCATTAGTATATTACGTGCTTCTTCACTTTGCACAATAACAGGTGCATTGAGCATATAGCAGCTGCCACCAGAGCATTCTGCAAATCTTTGTGCAATGACATTGGCATGAAAATTAACACTGGCAGAACCAATACCTCCAACTAGGGGTATAAATTCAAGACCACGACGGTCAAAATGCTTGATGGACCAAACAACGCTGCTTATGGTTTGACCGCTCATTACTCCCACTCTGTTGTTATCAAAAATATATGCATCTAAACAATTTGCAGCCAACCTGCCAAACTCATCCAATCTTCCGGATTCATTGGCCCCGTTTGTATTTAGAACTAAGGCATCCTTAAGATGATATTTTTCGACTAATTGGCGTTCTAATCTTGTTTCATCGATATATGGATTATTAATTTTGATAGAAACAATATTGTTGGATTTTGCATATGTAAGCAGTCTGCTTATTTGAGGTCTTGAAATGCCAAGCTGTGCCGATATTTCCTTTTGACTTAAGTTATCCTCATAATATAGTTGACAAACTTTAATTGTCATTCTTATATTGTCTGTAATCGCCATATAACCCCTCCACTTTTGAACATTTGTTCAATATATGAAATTGTATTCACTTGTATAGTACCATACTGCTTTGCAATAGTAAATAAATTATCAGCGTTTTGAGACTGAAATTAATTTCAGTCTCAAAACGCTGATTTTTCAAGCTTTAACCTTAACACACATTTACTGCAATTACTAGTGTCACGTAATTATAGAGACTATAACAAATAGCTTTCAAAAAAAGAAATAAGCCAGTAATCTCAATGACTACTGGCTTATTTCTTTTTATTTTGCAGTTAGCTTTTTGAATAAATCCTTGGTTGCCGGGTATATTTCTTTGAATTTGTCATATTTTTTGTTGTATAACTCAACATGCGCCGGATTTGGCTCAATAGTATCCGTTACTTTAATAAATGCATCACAGGCTGCTTCAACGGAAGGAAACAATCCATCCCCCACAGCAGCAAGAATTGCAGC